>DATHOI010000581.1:0-4482 GCA_035485095.1 Polyangiaceae bacterium
CGGTTTTACTGCGAGCCGACCGGCGCGCAGCTCGGGTGCCTGACGTGCGTCTCGAGCTGACGGCCTTGGGTTGTGCGTTGGGCATGCTCGTAACGAGGCAAACGTCGTGCCCGGGGAGGGCACGCTCAGCGACGCTATTTAGGTGAAGACAGCGCAGCGCCGCGCGACTGCAAGCGCCGTTCGGCGTCTGTCGTGTCGACGTCGAATTCGCCGTCCGGCCAGGGGACACTCGCGACGGGCGCGCCGTCATTGAGGAGCGCGCTGGCCCCCACGTCTCCGCAAAGCGCCGACAGCTCATCGAACGACGAACAGGGGAACAACGCAGGAACCGCGTTTTTTCTCGCGTAAAATGAGGCTACCGGTAGCCGCGTGCGCTCGTACTCACTGATCAGGCGGTCGAGGTGCGCGGCCGTCAGCTTGGGTTGATCACACAGCGCAATGATCAGGGCCTGACACTGACGCGTTCGAGCCCAGCGGACGGCCACGCGAATAGACGAGGCGACGCCTTCATTCCAGGCATCGTTGTCGAGGATCTCGATCGGCAGATCCCCGAGTGCTTCGCGAACCGCGCCGCCGTAGGCCCCTACCACGACAGCGCACGCGGACGCTCGCGACTGACAAGCGCACTCTGCCGCGGCGACCACGAGCGGTTGCCCCCGGTGGAGCAAGGTCTGCTTCGGTCGACCCAAGCGACGCGAGGCGCCAGCTGCCAGAATCGCACAGGCGATGCGCATGCTCAGGTACTCCCCGTGCGGGCCCAGGTCTCGGCGGAGGGCAGCGTGAGCCCCGGGGTCGAGCGGTGAATTGGCCGCGCACTGCGGCGTGATAACGGCTCGGCGCTCGTCTGCGTCAGCAGCGCCTGAATCTCTGCCGCGATGGACAGCGCGATTTGCGGGGGTGTCTCTGCGCCCAAGTCGAGCCCGATGGGCGCACGTAGGCGGGCTCGGTCGCGCGCGCTGAGCGTCGATTTATCGCGGGAAATCTGGCGTAAAATGCGAGCAGTGCGCTTCTCGGGTCCGAGCATGCCGATGTACACTGCGTGTGAGCTCAAGAGCATGTTCAGCGCTTCGGTGTCGGTTTGGTAGTGGTGTGACATCACGACGGCGAGCGCGGTACGGCGCGCCTCGATCTTCGGCAACACGGAGCTAACGCTGCCCACGTGGAGCTCCGCGGTTCCACTGAAGCGTTCCCGGACCGAAACGCGCGCCGTCGTGTCGCAAACCGTCACGCTCAGACCCAGCGCGTCGGCAAATGCCACCACCGGGCTCGCGTCCGGACCGGAGCCGAACACGAATAAGTGAGGCGCGGGCTCCACGACTTCCAACAAGGCCTCGAAGCCAGAACCGGCAATCGTGCGACAGCGCGGTCGAGCTTCTTCGAGCGCAGCCTGGGCGGCGAGTGCGAGCTCGGAGCTGACTCGCGGCTTTAGAATCGACGAGCAGAGCGCGCCCGTTTCAGCGAGCGAGAGCCGGCAGCCGATCGGTACGCTCGGATCATCGGTCTCGAACACGGTGACCAGCACGCCTCGGGTCTCGGTTGCCAGGCACTCGTCGATGAACGCCACCGGGTCGTTTTTTTGGCCGGTTCGCACACGCTCGACCAAGACATCGATCGTGCCGTCGCAGCCGGTGCCCTGCGTTTCTTGGCGCACGTCGTCGTCGTCCGCTTCGCGCGCCCCCTCGAAATACACGCAGGCCGCATGCTCGCGAGCTAGCCACGGCCCTTTGCGCACGAGGCTAGCCTCCAAGCAGCCGCCGCTGACGGAACCAGCCAAAGCCCGACCGTTCGTGAACAGAAGCCGCGCGCCGGCGTGCCTGTAAGCCGAACCGCACGCGCATCACGGTCGCGAGCCACAGCGCTTCTCCTTCGGCCGCGGCACGGCGTGCAGCACGACAGATCTCCGATAGTTCAGTCATGAGCTGACCTCAGATCAAGTGGTCGAGGGTAATGGGTAGGTCCCGGACGCGTTTCCCGGTCGCGTGAAAGACGGCATTGGCGATCGCGGCTGACATACCGGTGATGCCGATTTCTCCGATGCCTTTGGCGCCAATCTCGTTCACGTGTGGATCGAACTCGTCGATCGAGATCACTTCGAGCTCGGGAATGTCGGCGTGCACCGGCACGTGGTAGTCGGCTAAATCCCGAGTGACCACGCGGCCCGAGCGGGCGTCACGCACGGTGTGCTCCTGCAACGCAAAGCCGATGCCCCAGACCATGCCGCCCAGGAACTGGCTGCGTGCCGTCTTCGGGTTCAAGATCTTGCCGGCGGCGAACGCGCTGACCGCGCGAGCCACGCGGATTTCCCCAGAGTCTTCGTCGACCCGCACCTCTACGAATTGCGCGCCGAACGAGTGCAGAGAGAACTGCTTGCGCGCTTCCTTTTCCTGCGTGGACACCTGCGCGCTGATTTCGTTCTGGCCGGAGCGTTCGATGATGGCACTGAGCGCGTCCCTCTTGCTCGCATCAGCCGAGATCAACTCGCCGCCGGCCGCGGTCACGCTCTCCGGGTTCGAGCCGTACAGGGCGGACTTTGGATCACCCAGCGCGCTCTCGATCAGCTTGTCGCGCAGGGCGAGCGCTGCGAGCTTCACCGCCGAGCCCGTGCTGGACGCGGTTTGCGAGCCGCCTGATACGGGCGTCTCTGGAAATGCGGTGTCACCGAGCTCGAACGTGACACGCTCGACTGGCATGCCCAGCGCATCAGCCGCGATTTGCGCCATGATCGTGTACGTGCCAGTGCCGATGTCTTGCGTGCCGGCTTGCACGAGGAGCGAGCCGTCGCGCCGTAATTTGGCGAGCGCCGAGGAGCCGCTCTGGCGCGCCGGGTAAGTTGCGGTCGCCATGCCGTAACCCACCAACCAATGTCCGTCGCGCATACTGCGTGGCTCGGGTCGACGTTTGCCCCAGCCAAAGCGCGTCGCAGCCTGGCGATAGCACTCACGCAAAGATTTGCTGGACCAGGGCTTGTCCTCGCCTTCGTCGCGCTCAGCGTAGTTTCGCAGGCGAAGCTCGACTGGGTCCATTTTCAAGGCCAACGCTAGCTCGTCCATCGCGGATTCGAGCGCGAAGGTGCCGGTGGATTCCCCGGGCGCGCGCATGAACGTCGGCGTGGGTACGTCGAGGCGGACCAGCCGATGCGTCGTGACGACGTTCGGACACGAGTACAGCATGCGCGTTTGCACCGCTGCGGGCTCGACGAACTCATCGAAGCGCGAGGTCTCGGACCACACCTCGTGGCGCATCGCCAGCAGCTTTCCGCTGTGATCCGCAGCCAATACCAAATGCTGGATGGTCTGCGGGCGGTGTCCGACCAAAGAAAACATTTGCTGCCGCGTCAGCACGAGCTTCACCGGTCGTTTCACCACACGCGCAGCCAGTGCCGCGAGCCCAACGTGGGACCACGCGGACCCCTTGCACCCGAACCCACCGCCGACGAAGTGCGAGATGACGCGCACGTTGGCCAGGGGTATGCCGAACAACGCGGCCAGCTTCTTGCGCGCGCCGAAAATGCCCTGTGAGGTGTCATACAGGGTGACGTGGTCGTCACCTTGCCAAACCACGGTTAGCGCATGCGGCTCCATCGGATTGTGGTTCTGGACTGGCGTCGTGTACGTTTGGTCGATCGTAACGGCTGCGCTCTTCAGGCCAGCAGCAATATCGCCGCGCGTGCTGTCGGGTTGACCCACCGGGCCAGCTCTCTTCGGCGCATAGGCGTCAGGGGCGGTCGAGCTGAGCTGGTTGTGCACCGGTGTGCTCACGTAGCTCGCGCTGACCGCTGCAGCGCCTTCCTGCGCGCTTTCGAGCGTGCGGCCCACGACGACCGCAATCGGCTGGTCCGAATAGTGAATGTCGTCTTCTTGCAAGAGCTGCAAAATCCGATCATTCGGATCGCTCTTGGTCTTGGCGCCGGGTAAGCGTGGCGCATTCGCGGCCGTGATGATGTGCAGCACGTCGGGCACTTTTTCGGCGCGGCTCAGGTCGACCGACACGAGCCGTCCGCGGCCGCTATCACTCGTGACGATCACCGCGTACGTCACGTTGGCGACCGGAATTTCCGCGGCGTATTGGGCTTTGCCCATTACCTTGAGCCGGCCGTCCACGCGGCTGAGCGCTCGCCCGACACTCGTGTCCTTCATGTGACGCTCCCGGCTTGCGCCAGGGCACGTGCGACCACGCGGCGCGCCAGCTCCACTTTGAATTGGTTGTCGCGCGTGGTCTTGGCCTCGCGAAGCGCCAGGAGTGCTGCGGCGCGAAAGGCCTCGCTGGTTGCCGGCTGACCGAGCAAAGCTTGCTCGACCTCCGGACAACGCCAAGGTTTGCTGCCCACGCCGCCGAGCGCGACTCGCGCCTGCTTGATTTTACCGCCCTCGAGCTCCAGCGCGACGCCTGCTGAAGCGAGCGCAAACGCGTAGGACGCGCGATCGCGGGCTTTGACGTATGCTGAATGCGTGGCGAACGCTGACCTCGGCACACTGACGCCGG
>DATHOI010000582.1:0-13205 GCA_035485095.1 Polyangiaceae bacterium
CCTGCTGGGTCATTTTTGTGCGCAACGACGTCGGCAAGCGCGACGCAGACTAGCACTGTGGCACCGTGCGTCATGGGGCAGGACCAACAGTTCTCGTGCACGCTGTGCTCGGAGTCTGTCCCTCTCTGTCGCGACCCATCGAAGAACCCCACTTTCACGGCAACGCCCACGCCTTAGCTCAACGAGCGCGCCCATCGCGTCGTTTCGAGATCAACGAGAGCTATGCGCGCCGTTCCCTTCGCCGTCGCGGCGCTGACGCTGCTCTGCTGCACATCGATGCTCCACGCAGAGCCAGAGTGGAACGTTGCGGCGCAAACGTCCCTCTGTGGCTTGGGAGAGCAAGGAAGAATTTGGCAGAAAACGAAGTTTTGCGGCGCAATTCGCGGTGATGTGCTGTTTGGCCGTGAGCGCAACGCGGATTTTGCACTTGGACCGTATGCCACCCTGGGCACAGCCAAGTTCTCCGACGCGCGTTTCGGCGCAGGGCTCAGCCTCTTGGTTCCAACCCTCTCGGGTGATTTCCCCGTGCTCCTCTCGGCCGGGGCAGCGAGCAGGAACGGGTCTGACGTGCGCCTGAGCAGTGAGTTGTTCTTCGGCCTCAGGAGCCACAACTTTCACGGCGAGTACGCGATGGCCAGCGGCATAATCATCGGCGGCGACGCAAGTGTGACGGGGAGTCATGCGAACACGCTCTACGTCGGCTTGCAGGTCGACGGTCTGTGGCTCGCCCTGCCCTTCATCTTAGGCTACGAGTGGCTGCGACCCACACCCGACCCTGGCGACTGACGATCAGCTAGCGAACCGGCTAAGTATCCAACGTTGGACCAAAGTCGAACTCGACTTCAGCGTCGTCCGAGCCCAGAGCGGCTTCACTCGGAGCTGGCTTAGCGGCGACCTCGGCGGAATCCGCCTCCAAGGCCGCGTCAATTCGCGATAACAGGCCGCTCAGCATCTCGCGCGCGCGTTGCTCCGAGCGGATACGTCGATTTCGCTCATCTTCGAGATCATGCGCAAGCGAGAGCGCCGCCAGCAGCAGAGACTGCGGCGAGACAGTACGACCCGGCGCGGTTAGCTTCCGCAGACGATCATCGACCACATCGGCCAGACGATGCAGGTCGGCTTCTTCCGCCGTCGCGAGGACGCGGTAGGTCTGCCCCCCGACACGGAGCTCGACCGGACCTTTTGGCATGCGGCTCGGACGCTAGCACCCCAGCGCGGCAATGGAAATGCTCGCCGTGGTCAATTTGCAAGCTTCTGAGTGCGCGCTCGAATGCGCACCAAGCGGACTCAGGTTTTCCACATCAAGCACACATGTGCTCCACAAATGCCGAGGAAAACCCTAGTTTATCGAAGAAGGCGCATGGAGAGCTCGGTCAGCAGCCGTTGTAACTCGTCCGCGACCGCCGCACGCGTGGCCAGGTGAACCCTGCTCACTGTATCGAACAGAGCCGCAACGGCGGTCGTTCGCAGTCGATCAGAGAGCCCAGGGAGCGCCGAGTGAAATTCCACCTCGGCCTCGAGCACTGTCGCGACATATCTTCCGAGTCCTGACAGCTCGGCGGCGTCGAGTCCGGGGGCCTGGGAACGCAGCGCGAACCTCGCTAGCGACGGGCTCTCCAATAGACTCTCTGACCAAGCGCGCGCCAGCGCACGCACGCGCTCGAGGGGCGTGCGTGCGACACGCAAAGCAGCTTCTACCCGCACAACGAGGTCGCCTCTGGCGCGAGCATCGATCGCACGCAATGCATGTTCCACGTCGTCGAAGTATTCGTAGAACGTGTTTCGGCCGATTCCTGCGTGCTCGATTACGTTTGCCACGCTCAGCTCTCGCCCGGATGTCGCAATCGAGACGATCGCTGCGATGACGCGGTCTCGTTGCTCAGCCTGGCGGGCATGACGACTGAGCGTGCGGTCATATCGTCCTCGTTTTGGGGCCGGGATGAGCTCAGCCACGCCCTTCATTGATCAGATCATATCTCAATGCTGTCGAGCATGAGCGAATTTCGCGGCAATCTAACTGTTGCCAGCGCCCTCTGATTGAGACTAACCAATCTTATTCTGTCCCCTGGATGCACCCAGGATATTCGGTAACTAACTATAATTATTATATAATATAATTAAGAATATATAATATCTATATGTTTCACGTGAAACGCTCTGCACCGAGAGCACCACTTCCGTCGGGTTCGCACGCGGAGCGCGCCCCATGCTTGGCGTGGTCCATTCGCTCCGACCTTCCGAGTTACGCGATGGGCAGTGCCGGTCTCTGACTCTCGTGGCGCGGATGCCGTCGCGCAATACTTTCGAGGGCCGTTCGTTCTTCGGAAAAGCGGCAACGTAAGCAAGCTGGTGACCCGGCGATGCGGAAGGCCCCTTCAATGCCCAGTGGCGTTCTAGAACACGATTCCGTAGGACCCCGGAGGCGGCGATGGTGCTACTAACCCGCCAGTGCGATCCGAACGCCTGCTGAACGAGTCCCTGCAGGAGCTCGCTGCCTCCGGGTTGTTGCGCGAGCCCGACGACGGTCTCGCGCGCGTGCAGGTGACCGCCGCAGCGACGCGGCTCGGGCTCCCGCTCCTCGACGCATCATCGAACGACTATTTGGGGCTGGCAGGGTGCAGCGTTTCACGTGAAACAGTCGTCAAAGCCGGGACCGCCGCATCGCGGCTTATTCACGGCACAAGCGAGGAGCACCTAATCTTGGAAGCCGAGCTCGCCACATGGGTCGGCGCCGAGACTGCACTCCTCTTCTCATCAACTTACGCCGCGAACCTCGGCCTTATCTCCGCGATCGGCGTTCGGGGCTCGCTAATCGTCTCGGACGCGACGAACCACGCCTCGCTTATTGACGGCGCCCGCCTAGCGCGAGCCGAAGTCGCGATTGTTCCACACTTGGATCTAGACGCGCTTCGTTCTGCGCTGAGGCGCGGGCGAGATGCGTCGGCGTGTTGGCTGGTCACCGAATCATACTTCAGCATGGATGGCGACGGCCCGGATCTGCGAGCGCTTCGTGCCCTGTGCGATGAGCACGATGCGAGCCTCGTAGTGGACGAGGCTCACTCGTTGGGGGTCTTTGGGCCGAGCGGCGCAGGCAGGTGCAAGGAAGCGGGTATCAGACCCGACATCCTCGTTGGAGCGCTCGGGAAAGCGGTCGGGACTCACGGCGGATTCGTTGCGGGCTCGGCGAGCCTCCGCACATACCTGTGGAATCGCGCGCGAAGCTTCATATTTTCGACCGCGCCGTCACCTCAGCACGCAGACCTAACGACGCGCCAACTTGAGGCCGTCCGTGGCGCGAACGGGCTCCGCGAGCGCCTCGAGGCAAATGGCGCTTGGCTCAGGTCCACCCTGAAGTCGGCCAGCTTGGCCGTGGCGCCGGGCACTTTCGGACCGATCGTGTCCGTCATTGTCGGTTCCAATAGCCGTGCATTGGCAGTGGCAGAGCGCCTTCGCGCTGTCGGCATCCTCGCTCAAGCGATTCGCTCGCCGACCGTACCCGTCGGATCGGAACGCATCCGGCTCACCGTGAAGGCGACGTTCCGCGACGAGGACATGCAGCGTTTAACTCGAGCCGTGGTCGAAGCGTGCCGAGAGTCGTAGTACTCGGCTGCGGCACGGCAGTGGGCAAGACGCGCGTCAGCGTCGCATTGCTTCGCGGCCTCTCGCGCGCGCGCTGCCGAACAATCGGCCTCAAGCCGATCGAGACCGGAGTCGCTCCAAAAGGCAACCCGCCCCCGGACTCGGACGCCTATGCCCTCGCGCAAGCGGGTTCAATGCGGCCCTCGATGGCTCATCCGCTGTTTGCGTTCCCCGAGCCGATCTCGCCACACGCCGCGGCGAGGATGCTTCAGCTTGAGATTGCGCTGACCCCAATTGTCAGCTGGGTCGAGGAAGCAGAGCAATGCGTAGCACCGCTTGTATCGTCAGATATGGCATCTTGGAGTGTTGTTGAGACCGCGGGCGGGGTGTTCTCGCCGTTGTCGCAGAGCACAACCAACTTCGCGCTCGCTCTCGCTCTCGAGCCAGCGATTTGGATCGTGGTCGCAGCAGACGCGCTTGGGGCACTACATGAGGTGACTGCCACACTCGAAGCCATGCGAGCACGCGGTCGCGAGCCGAATCACGTGGTGCTGAGCGCAGCGCGCGAGCCAGATGCAAGCACGGGAAGCAACGCTCGTGAGCTGAGCGCGCTCGGCATTGTCACACCCGTTGCGACTCTGGCGCGCAACGACGATCGTGGAATCGAGGCGCTCGTAGAGCGCTTGCTGACACGCGCACCCTGAACGTTGGTCAGGCGACGCGACCGTTTTCGAGACGGACGCAACGTGCGCCGAGACGGTCCGCGAGTCCGTCAGCGTGGTTGACGACGATCACGAGAGCGCCGCGCGCTCGCTCCTCGAGCAACGCCTGCTGCAAGTGCTCGGCGCTCGCTCGATCGAGCCCCGACCACGGCTCATCCAGCAATAAAAGCGCAGGCTCATGAACAAGTGCACGCGCCAGAGCAACACGCTGACGCTGGCCGCGTGACAGAGTGCCGACCCGACGATCCGCGAGCGCCTCGGCCCCGACGCGCCTCGCAACTCTCGCCCAGGCCCCCTCCACATCGACACCGTAGACACGCGCCGCCAGCTCGACGTTCTCCCGCGCACTCAGCTCTCGGTAACACAACGAATCGTGCGCCACCCAGCCAATGTGCGGTCGCACGCGCTCTGGCTCGGATCCGAGGGGATGGTAGATGACGTCGCCCGCCGTCGGAGCGAGCACGGTGCCGATCACGGCGAGCAGTGTGCTCTTGCCAGCCCCATTCGGCCCCTCAAGGAACGTGATGCTACCCGCGCTGAAACTCGCACTCACGGCGCGGAGCGCGGGCGTAGCGCCAAACAACCGCGTGACGCCGCGAACTTCGACGCGCTCGATCAAGGGCGCACCTGCCTATTGCGGTCAGAGCAGGCAAGCGCTCCGTGGCGGCGTCGCGGCGGCACGGGATTCATGGATCTGAGACGCAAACCTGAAGCTTCATCGTTAAACCCTGCGATTGTACGGCAGTTTTGGCTTGACCCAGCGCGCGGTCATCGCATGCTAACATGGCTTTCGAATGAGTTCTTCCGCCCTTGCGATGCCCGCTCAGCGTCTCGAGCACTTGCTCGAACTACGCCGTGCCGTTGAGGGCGCGCTCGAAGGCAAACCCGAAGTAGTCGAGCTTGCGCTGATCGCATTAATCGCGCGCGGACACATTCTAATCGAGGACGTCCCTGGAGTCGGCAAGACGACTCTTGCACGAGCGCTCGCCCGCGCCGTCGGCGGCGAGATGCGCCGCGTACAGTTCACCAGCGATCTCCTGCCTAGCGATGTGCTGGGTGTATCGGTGTTCGATCAGCGCACGTCGGAGTTCGTGCTTCGGCATGGGCCGGTGTTTTCGAACATCCTTTTGGCAGACGAGATCAACCGTGCGAGTCCACGAACGCAGTCAGCCCTGCTCGAAGCGATGAGCGACGAGCAGGTCTCACTCGACGGCAAGACTCATCCGCTGCCGGAACCGTTTCTGGTCGTAGCAACTCAAAATCCGCAGGATTTTGCGGGGACTTTTCCGTTACCCGAATCCCAACTCGACCGGTTCATGATGCGCATCCGCATCGGTTACCCGCCGCCGCAAGTCGAAATGCGCTTGATGCTCGAGCCGGATCACGATCGCATTCAAAATGTGCCCGTGGTGCTCGATCCCCAGACGCTCGTGAGTCTTCAACGCGAGGTCGATCGCGTGACTACCGACGGCGCGCTGGGCGCGTACCTGCAAGCGCTGATCACCGCTACGCGAGGCAGCCCGGCCTTGTCGCTGGGCGCGAGCACGCGCGCCGGCATGAACTTGTCACGTGCAGCGCGCGCTCGCGCACTGCTGAACGGACGCAACTACTGTATTGCTGATGACATCCACAGTCTGGCTGTGCCGGTTTTTGCGCATCGTGTGCGCCTAGCGGCCCATGCCGAAGGCTACGCTCCGACCCGGGAAGAGACCGAAGCCGCCATTCGCGAGGTCATTGCTCGCGTTCCCGTGCCGCTCTAGCCCGGGAGGAACCTTGGCAGACGCTCGGACGCTCGAGGCTTCCCCAGCGCTAGAGGCGCCAGCCTCAGGCCGCGGCACGCCTCCAACCGCTCCGCCGCTGCCATTTGGCGAGCGTGCTCGTCTTCTGCTCGCGCGCCTGCGTCGCTTCTTTCGGCCGCCGCGAAAACTCAAGCTCACGCGCGAAGGGAAGTACTTCATCGGCATCACGTTCGGCGTTGGTTTTGCGGCAATCAACACCGGCAACAACCTGCTCTATCTGCTTCTCGGCATGCTCCTATCGATGATCGTCGTCTCGGGCGTTCTCAGCGAATTGAGCCTGCGTGAATTGACGGTCGTACGCCGTTTGCCGCCACGGGCTCAAGTGGCCCGGCCGCATTTGGTCGAGATCGAAGTCTTCAATCACAAGCGACGCATTCCGTCCTATGCCATCGAGGTCGAGGACCTGCGCGCCGGGCAGCCCGCAGACAAGCGCTGCTTCTTCTTGAAGATCAGCCCGCGCTCGGCGCAGGTTGCGGCCTACCGGCGAACGCCCGCGAGGCGGGGCCGTGATCGGCACGTCGGCTTCAGGGTCGCAACCCGCTTCCCCTTCGGGCTTTTCGAGAAGTCTCGCGAGCTCAACGCGGAAGGTGATTTGATCATCTACCCGGCCGTCGACGCTGTGGTCTTGCCCAGTAATTTGGCCGGCGATCGCTTGGGCGGAAATTCCGCGCTCGGACGGGGTTCGGGCGACGAGATTTTGTCGCTCCGGCTGATGCGGGAAGGCGACGACCCGCGCGACATCTACTGGCGCAAAAGCGTCGAGCAGATGATCGTCCGTGAGCGTGCTCGGGAAGTTCGCCGCGACGTCTCCTATGCGATCGATTCGAGTCATCCGGGGCGGGTGCCCGACGAAGATTGGACAGCGCGCTTCGAGCGGCGCATACGCGACGTCGCGTCGCGCGCCGTCGCGCACATCAAGCGTGGCGATGGCGTCACCGTACGCACGCGGGGCGGGGAACGAGTCCGGGCCACTACCGCAGTGGGCGCAGATCCCGTGTTGCGCTTCTTAGCTCTCCTCGAAGCAAAGCCTGCCGAAGTGAGCCCCGCGACTGCCCCCGAAAGTAGCAAGCGAGGTGGCCGGTCTATTGGGGAAAAACCGTGAGATTCGGGCTCATCCACCGGATCATGACCGACAGCCTGGCGGCGCTTGGGCTGCTCGCGCTGGTGACGAGTGGTGAGCTCAATCATTGGCTCACGATCGCGATTCTACTAGGCCTCGCGATTGCCGTCGCAATCCCGGAGAATTTTCAGGATCGCCCGGTCGTTCGTCGCATCGGAGTTCTGTTGCCGCTCGCCCTGTTTGGCGTTCAGGCGGTGCGCCTATTCCTGAATGCAAACCTGCTGGAAACCGCGGTCGAGTTCGCCGCAGGTCTGCAGGTAATCCGACTCGCTACTCGGCGCGGCGCAGCCCATGACCAGCAGGTCATCGTGTTGGCGCTGTTGCATCTCATTGCGGCAACCGTCCTTGGCAGTGGCTTGGCCTACGGCTTGTGTTTTTTGGGTTTCCTGGTGGTGGCGCCAGGCGCGCTGGTGCTGAGCCATCTGCGCCGAGAGGTCGAAGGCAACTATCGCCAGGGCGCCCGAGACCGCACCGGACTTCCCGTGGACGTGCCGCGGATTCTGAGAAGCCGTCGTGTGATTGGACGTTCTTTTCTGGTCTTTACGTGTCTCCTATCGGTGCCGATCTTCCTTTTCACGCTCGTGCTGTTCGTGGCGTTTCCACGCGTCGGGTTGTCTTTGCTGATGCTGAGTCATCCAAAGGCAGAACGTATGGTGGGTTTTACCGAGCACGTGGACCTCGGCGGCGTTGGACGGTTGCGAAGTGATCCCACGATCGTGATGCGCGTCGAGGTTCCGGATCTGCCAAAGGAGCCTCCGCCGCGATTGGCCTTGTACCTGCGCGGGGCCGCATTCGACAGTTACCAGGGCAAGAGCTGGTCGCGCAGCGCTGGCGGCGTGGCTCGTGCCGAGCAACGCGGACGTCAAGTCCGCGTCTTGCGCTTCCCTGATCCCGTCCGCGATCGGCACATGGGCATCGAGCTCGAGCCCATCGAGCCGCCGGTCGTTTTCCTACCACCAGACGCCGTAGCACTGACGCTGGCGATTCAGGGCCTGCCGATGCTAGGCAACGTGCCGCAAATCAGCGCCGGCCCCGAGGGCTCTCTCACCTATAAGGGTGTCGAAGAACGAGGCCTGCGCTACGAAGTTTCATTGGCGTCGTCCGATGAGCCGACGTCTCCGCTGCTCGCTCCGAGCGAGCGGGCGCGATACCTGAGCGTGCCAAGCGATCTGCCCCCGCGCGTCGCGGAGCTTGCTCACCTCTGGGTGGGAACCGCGGCTGACCCGCGTCTCGAAGCGCGTTTGATCGAAGCGCGCCTACGTAGGGACTATCGCTACGACGTGGATTCGCCATCCGGCGGCGCCAAAAACCCGCTCTACGACTTCTTGTTCGTGTCCAAGCGTGGACACTGCGAATTCTATTCGACTGCTATGGCAGTGATGCTGCGCACCTTGGGCATCCCCACGCGCAACGTGACCGGCTTCATTGGTGGCACGTACAATCGCTTCGCGCGGTCGTACGCGGTGCGCCAGGGTGACGCGCACTCGTGGGTTGAAGTGTACCTCGACGACTCTGGCTGGACTCGATTTGACCCGACGCCTCCCGCCAACGCCGCACCGCAGAGCGATATCACCGGGCTCCTGGCGTTCGTCCGTGACTTCGTCGAGGCCACCACACAACGTTGGAACCGACACGTTATTGGCTACGATTTAAAGCAACAGGTTGGGCTCCTGCGGTCTGTGCATCGCGGCTACGACGCCCTGCGAGACCGACCGGGGGCAATCGGCAGAGCATTGTCATCGCCCCGGACGACCTTGTTCGCTCTGCTCACTCTGGGAACCGCCGCATACGCGGCTATCTGGCTGAGACGCCGTCGAAAGGCGACCTCACCCGCTGCCCGTGCAGCCAATGAACGGGAGACTCAGGCGCGCGAAAGCGTGGAGCTGTATCGACAACTGGAAGCCGCATTGGCGGCCCGCGGTCTGGCGCGACCCACCGGCACGCCGCCGCGAGCTCATGCAGCTGCTCTGGCGGCAATGGGGCATCCGCTCGGCGCCGAGGCACTCACACTCACGGAGCGGTATTTGTCGGCGCGCTTCGGCGGCATCGCGCTAACCCACGAAGAGCGGCGCGATTTCGTGCGACGGGTGCGCGCCATCCGGCAACAGCGCGCAAGCAGTGAGCGGGCCGCGGCGTAGCAACATCAGTGGTCGCACAAGACCACGATGACCGGTATTTTCATGCCTCTTGGCGGCGGAGCACGATTTGCGCAGAGCCGGCGGAGGTTTGCGCGACCCCATAGACCGCACCACGACTCGGCCGCGCGCGAAGCGCGTCGAATTCAAGGTCGGGCGCGCCGTGTTCGAGCCACGCCACGATGACCGGCGCATGCTCACCCGCTTTGAGTTGATCGATCTGCAACACGTCGACGGCAATGCCCTGCGCTAGTTCTTCGGCCGTCACCGCACGTTGCACGGATGCCAATGGACGGTGGCTCGCACCGGGAAGCTGGCCCGTTCCGACAGCAACGCTCTCTCGGGCGTAGGACTGCACGATGAGTCGATAACCAGCACTGGTCGCGGCACCTAAATTCTGGGCCGAGACCTCCGCGCGCATGCGCTCGACTGACACCGCACCCAAACTCGTCGCGGCAAGCAGAGCCATCCAAGAAGCACCCGCGGCAGCCGAACTGACGACCGACGACCGCGCTTTACGCGTCCTCTTTCCGGTGTTGTCCGAGCTTGCCAAGGTTGCCTCCACTGACTTGATCAACGTTCGAATCAGAAGTTCGTTTCTCGAGATATGCTTAAGCACGTTCCGTGCCATGCCGAGAGCTGCACCATACATCCCAAATTGGGCACTTACGTTTGTTTTCGCGGCGAATTGAAGTCGATTTCGACCCGCTTCCAGGTCAAAACCGACCTGCTGCCGGCCACCTCGACGCTCATGGCCTATTTGGCTAGTTTAAGCCGGAGAATCAGCTCTCTGGCCCATTTGAGTGCGCCCATGCAGTCCCCATCGGACGTGACGGAGCCTGGGTTTCGTCGAAACGGACCCAGTGTAACGACCAGCTGACGCCCGTTACGGAGCACAGCAAATGGGCCTCGGGTGTGCCGCTCACGACACACCTGTCCGCTTTGGGTCGCGCGCTCCGCCTCCACCGCTGACACGAACTCGGCCAAGCGACCGCCAGGGCCAATGGGTTGATCCTCAGGGGTGAGCGCGCCACGTGCGAACGCATGCAGGCCGGCCATCGCCGCGGCATCGGTGTCATAGAGGATAGCCCAAGCGACTGCCGTCCGGGCGTCGTCGGAGAACGCAGCAATGCGATCCCCGCCCCAACCCGTCGCTGCCGAGTGTGCCGCCCGCGCGGGCATCCACTCCTCGAACAGGACGCGCAGCGTCTCCTCACCGTACACGTCGCTGTAGGTCAGGTGCAAAGCGGCGTTGCTCGGAGGTTCCAGAGCGGGCAAGGTGATCGGCGCCTCATTGCTGTCGTATTTGTCGAGATGCAGCACTTGTTCTGTGCTCGTCGGCAGTCGCTTCCAGGCCGCGTCGACCGCAGCCCAGCCTCCGCGGCGCCGCAGTGAATTCACGAATGACAGACCGTCCACGTATGGCGCCACCACCGAGCGCTTGATAATTGCTGGCACCTGCTGAACCGAGCCAGCCGATAGCGCGCTCTGAAGGTCCATGACGGAATCCGGCAAGTCAGGGGCGTGGCCGCCCTTGTCGGCGAACATGGCGTCAATCATCGCGCTCGTCGCATCACCTTCGGCGAGTGCGTGCACCGCGCTTTGCCAATCACCAGCGTCGTTCGCAAAGCTCAGAAGCTTCTCCAAGCCGTAGTGCTGGTCCTGCAAAGCGTGGACGAGCTCGTGCCAGAGCGTGGCATCGAGCTCCTGCCCCTGCAGATCTGCCCCCAAAAACATGGTTTTCTCATGCGGCTCATAGAAACCGAGCAGCTCGGCACGCATTACCTCCAAGAGGCCGCGCCTATAATCGAACGACGCCGGGACAGTGCCGAGCGCGAAGAGAATCTCGCCAGACGCGGAGACGACCGCTGGCGGGATTTCCGTGTCCAAATCACGCTCGACGAATGCGACCATTTCATCGCGCGAAATCACTCGCCCTTTGACCGGGCTAAGCGCAGGAAGCTCGCGAAGCGCCGATACGTAAGCGAGGGCACGCGCTACCTCTTGCTCGGCGGCAACACTTCGACCTGCAGCGGTTGTCGAGAGTGACGTCAGCGCCGATGAAGAAGACGGCGCCGGCGCGGCCTGAGGTTCAACGAGCGACTTTGGCGACTGGTTGCGAGCGACGACCGCAGCCGTGCAAGCCGAGCTACAAATGCACGCCAGGAGCAACGCGCAGCGACCAACGCCGTTCATTGCTGGGCGGCAGCGCGCAACGCAGACATGGCGGCCCTGCGATCCGGTTGTCCGAAGACGGCATTTCCAGCAACGAGCATGCGCGCCCCCGCGGCAACCACGCGGGCAGCGGTATCGGGAGCAATGCCACCGTCGACCTCGAGCTCGATCTTGGCGCCGGACTGGTCGATGAGCCTGCGTACGGCTTCGATCTTCGGTAGCACGTTGGGGATGAATTTCTGCGCGCCAAAGCCGGGATTTACCGTCATGAGCAGCACCAAATCCAGATCTGGCAGGACGTAACGCAAAAAATCCTCCGGCGTGTGCGGATTCAAAACCACCCCCGCCTGAACCTTCAGCTCTCGCACATGATGCAAGATGCGTTGCAAATGAGTCGATGCCTCAACGTGGACGCTGATCGAATCGGCACCGGCGTCCGCGAACGCCTCAACGTATCGCTCCGGCTCGACGATCATCAGATGCACGTCGACGTGAACTTTGGTGGCGCGTCGCACGGCTCGCACGATTTGCGGCCCTAAAGTGATGTTGGGTACGAAGCGACCATCCATCACGTCAACGTGGATCCAGTCGGCACCGGCAGCCTCCGCCTCTTTCACTTCCTCGGCCAGCCGTCCGAGATCCGCGCTCAGAATGGACGGGGCGATGCGGATCTCGCTCGGTGAAGGCAGCATGCGTTGACAGATAGCCGAGGCATCGCTCTTCGGCCAGGCACATCGATCACGAAGCCGATCCGCGAGCTTTCTGGCGAGCGGCGGGGGAAATGCGTGTTACTCTGACGGTAACGCCTGGGCGCGCGATATTTTCACTGAAGCAAACTGAGCCATGATCACTCGGCCACTCGGTAAGCAAGACTACGATCACATCGTTCAGATTATCGATCGCTGGTGGGGCGGCCCAACCACGGCCTTGGCGCACCCCATTTTTTTCCACGAGCTTGGAGCAATGGCTCGAGTCGTGGAACACGACGGCATCTTGGTGGGGTTTTTGCTCGGCTTCGTCGCCCCCGGTCCACCAAAGACGGGCTACGTGCACCTGGTTGGGATTCATCCAGACTATCGACGCCGCGGCGTCGGCAAAGTGCTCTATCAGACGTTCGAGGAGGACGCGCGAGCCGCCGGCTGTACGCGCCTAAAGGCCATCACGACCAGCGGCAACGAGGGGTCGATCGCCTTTCATCGAGCGACGGGCTGGACGGTGACCAGCGTCGAGGACTAAGCCGGCCCGGCCCGGCCGCGGGTCGTGTTCAACAAAAATTTGTGAACGAGCTCGGTCAAGGGGTACGCGCGGCAGCGCGATCTACCGAGAAAAATTCCTGATTTTGCCATCGCTGGGGTGGGCAAGCGTCAGCAGAAGCGCGGCCATTTCCGAAGACGTTTCGAAGTTGCACATAGGTTCTGTTTGACGCGCAGTCGATCGGCGATAGAAGTGGCCGAAGAGCCGAACCATGAGCAATCCCTCCTCGGACAGCCTTAACCCAGCCGAACTCCGCAACATCGGCTTGTTCGGTGCGCTGACCGATGAAGTGATCGCGCATCTGGCGAACACGCTGAGCGTCCAGACACCGGGCGCAGGGGAGGTCGTGTTCCGAGAAGGCGACGACGCGAACGCCATGTTCGTTCTCGTAAGCGGTGAGATGGAAGTGCTCAAAAAGAGC
>DATHOI010000583.1:0-11460 GCA_035485095.1 Polyangiaceae bacterium
CTCGCCGCGCGACAATAGCCTCACGACGACGTACCTGGATTTCCGAACTCGAGCAGGCGAAATATTTTCTTGAGCGAGACGAGGGATTTTAGGGCTCGCGCGGCACACCTCTGTTCTCCCTGCGGGGCCAGCGCAATGCTCTCGCTGCGAAAATCAAAGCTAGTCCAAGTGCGAGAAGGGCAAGCGGGACAATTATCCACGTTCCCTGTACGTCGACAATCGTCACGATCATCACGAGCGTGAGTGCAGCAAGGAGCCCGAGCAGAGCTCCTACACCGATCAGAAAGAGGCTCACGAATCTGCGGAGCGGGGCAATTGGCTCTTCCCGATCGGGATCATCGAGCTTTCTGAGGCGATTCTGGTACTGCCGTTCGGCTACTTGCCAGAACGCTTCCGCGCTCATCAAGGCGGCGAGGCAGCCGCCCAGAAGCGCCGCAGGGAGGGCAGCTTCAAAACCCCGCCGGATGAGCACGGTGATCAAGACCGGCACAGCGATGAAAAATCCTTGGCGAGTGCCCGCGTAAAATAGGAAGCGAGCGCGCCCGCGAGATCGGATCTCCTTCCAACTGACAGGATCTGGAATCACGAACGTTGCGTCGCGATCACCACCTGCCAGTTCGCAATCAACGAAGATTCGGCACGCGAGCGCGCTACGGCTCACGCCAATGGCCGCTTCCACGATGCGAGACGAGCCGTCGAGCGACGCCCTGGCGCAAAGATATTTGGCGCGAAACCGCCGCCCACGCTCCTCGTCGATCACATGCCCGTTAACGGAGAGGCGCCATCGAAATTCCGAACCTGTGCCAACACCTTCGACTGCTATCTCGTCACTGCCCCATCTGCACACCCATTGCTGAACGCCAATAGTCATCTCACGCCGTGGGTCAGCGTACCGCCTCTCAGCCGTGCGTGCGACAGGGCATCCGCCCGCTCGAAGCGCACCGCTGGCCGCTTCTCGCCCAGCCAAAGCGAGAGCGGGTGAGCCAGCTCGACCGCCGCCTCGATCAGCTTCGCGCCCTGCAGTCGCCTAGCGACGGTATACAACAGCACTTTTTCCAGCAAGCCCTTCGGGCAAGGCCGACCACGACCACGCGGCCCTAACTTCGCTACCCCTGTTTCGGCACGACGGGGTTAAGCCTGATGATCTATCACATCTTGGATAGTGCTCGCGCGTCGGGGTCAATTGTGATCAAAGGCGACGGTGAACACGAAGCTCGTAACGGCCGCGTCGGAGGAATCGTAACTGCTGAACTCGGAGACGAACGGCTATCGCGACGGCTAGCCGCGCGCCTCCCGATCGATGCGCGCGAGCACGTCGCACACGTGTGGCTCGTCGATCCGCTTCTTCAGACCCTGGAAGTGGTTCGACTCGACAGTGCTGGATATCGCTTCGTCGGTGCTTGGCACGCAGAAGCCGTCGTGCAGTGCGAACCCTTTCGAAGCGCTCTCGATTCGCCTTGCCGATTTGTGGTCGGCATAAGAAGACTCAGCGCCGCTCTCGGACGTGCGCTTCGAGCACGACCGAGAGCCATGCGAGAAAGCTCGAGACTCTGGAGTTGCCACGCAGGTCCGAGTGAAAAACGCCCCAGAGCTCGCGGCTGGGTCCGGATTTTCGAGTAAATAGCTGCCGGATGCGCGGCTCGCGGCTCGCGCTGAACACGGGGAGCAGCGCGAGCCCGAGCCCCTCGGCGCAGGCGATGGTCTGCGTCGTCAAGGTGCTCGCTCGAAGGACGTACCGGGGCGAGCGAACAGCGCGGTGCAGCCAGCGCACCTGCGGTAGGTGATCGAGCTGCTCGTGGTAGCCGATGAAATCGTGCGAGGCCGCCGCGGCGAGCGTTCGTGGAGTGCCCCGGCGCTTGAGGTACACCTCACTCGCGAAGATCGCGAAGGGCAGCTTGCCCAGAGGTCGAGCGATGAACGCCGACTCTGTCGGCCGAACCAAGCGGAGGGCAACGTCCGCCTCGCGCCGCGAGAGATCGACGATCGCCGTCTCGGTTCGAAGCTCGATCACTAAGTCGGGGTGCGCGGCAAGCAATCCCCCCATCGCTGGAACGACGACGAAATTGACGAGCGCATCGCCCCCCGTCACTCGCAGCGGGCCCGCTAATGCCGTCGGGTTGGCGAGCAGCTCACGCTCCGAGGCGAGCACCTCGATTTCGATTCGTTCCGCATGGGGGAGCAACGCCGAGCCGGCCGGCGTCGTTTTCAGACCATCGGGTGTGCGACCGAAGAGCGTCGCGCCGGACGCGCTCTCGAGCGCCGCGATCCGCCGGCTCACCGTCGTAGGATCAACCCGGAGGAGGCGCGCAGCACCCTTATGGCTGCCTTGGCGGTGGACGGCGAGGAAATAGCGGAGGTCATCCCAGCTCATGGGGCTGCATTATTGCAGGTTCGAGCTGCAATGGTACGTATTGCAGCAGGCCGCCTCGCGCTGGATAGTCCTGGACATGAAGGCGTTCGTTTTCGAAAACAGGCTGGTACTGGACGATTTGCGGCGCGTGGAACAGCCGGCCCCCTCCCCTGGGCCCCGTCAGGTCCTGCTGCGCATGCGCGCCGCTTCGCTCAACTACCGCGATCTGTCGATCGCTCGCGGAGACTATGGCAGCTACCGTCTGCCGCTCGTGCCCGTCTCGGACGGCGCCGGTACGGTCGTCGCAGTCGGCCCGGAAGTGCGTCGCTTCCAGGTCGGCGATCTGGTGTGCCCAAGTTACGTCCCAGGCTGGATCGATGGTGCAATCGAGGAGCAAACAGCGCTGCGACGCCTCGGAGGGCCCGCTGACGGAGTGCTGCGCGAGCTGATGTGCGTCGACGAGGACGAGGCGGTGCGAGCCCCCGCCCACCTCGACGCCGCTGAGGCTGCCACCCTGCCCATCGCCGGGGTCACCGCATGGCAGGCCCTATTCGCGGACCGCGGCGTGACCGCGGGGCAGACTCTGGCGGTGCAAGGCAGCGGCGGCGTCTCGCTATTCGTCGTGCAGCTCGCACGCGCGGCGGGCGTCCGCGTGCTGTCGCTCATGCGCGGAAACGGCCGGCGCGAGTTACTCGACCGCCTCGGAGCCGAGGTCTTCGACAGCGAGCAGCCGGATTGGCCCGAGCGAATTCGCGCTGCAACGGCGGGTCGTGGAGTCGATCTGTTCATTGACGTCGTCGGCGGACCGATGCTCCCTCAGGCGATCGCGGCAACCAGGGTAGGCGGCAGGGTCGTGCTCCTCGGATATGTCGGCGGCACGTCGGTGACGCTCGATCTCATTGCCGTCATCCGCCGCGCGGTCACGCTGCATGCCATCTCCGGGGGTAGCCGGACCAGCTTCGAGCAGCTCGTCAGCTTCCTGGAGAGGCACCAACTGCGCCCCGTCATCGATGCACGATTCCCGCTCGACGACGTTCGTGCCGCCTATGAACGCCTCGCGACCGGCAAGCCGATTGGTAAGGTCGTGATCGAATTCGATCAACCGAATCGCGCAGCGTAAGAATTCTGACTTTAGAGATCACCGCTTCGCGCGCAGCGCACAAGCACGAAAGGATAAGTGACCATGCGCAAAATCATTTTATACATCAACAGCACTCTTAACGGAGTTGTCACGGGCGACCCAAACAAAGACAAGGACAACTTCATGGTCTGGACGACTGGACCCTACATAAAAGCAGGCACTGAATGCCTACTCGAGACCATGGCAACAGTCGACACTCTTTTGCTTGGCCGCAATACCTACAAAGCCCTCTCTGTACCAGAAGGTTGGCCAAGTGTTAAGAAATGGGGGCCGAGTATCAGTGATCTAACCGTAGCCTTGGGCGACAAGATAAACAACGCCCACAAAATGGTAGTAACCGGTGGCCACCCACTCGACGAGTTGAAGTGGGGTGATTATGAAGCTCCTAAGCAATTGACTGGCAATAACGTTGAAGAGCAGATTAAAGATCTAAAAGAGAGTGCTGGTCGCGACATTGTCATCTTTGGTAGCCCAACCCTCGTGCGAGCACTAGCGGATGCAAATCTCATCGACGAATACCAGCTACAAATAGCTCCGGTAGTGGTCAACGTTGGCGAGCATCTCTTCGACCGCCTTAAAGAGCGGAAAGATTTTGCCTTGCTAGGGGCAAAACCGCTTGAAGGCGGTTCTGTCCTCGTAAAATACAAACCTGTTGGGGGATAGCCCCAAGAGGAGGATCGACAATCGGGCGTTCGACCCGCGCGGGCGCTAGAGCGTCGCGCAGTCGCGCCGCGCGCATCGCATTTTCTTCGGTTTTTGACGCGACCGGCGCCCAAGCCTTGCCCCTGCAAACGTTCGGCCACACGCTGAAACGCCACCCGCCGCAGCGAAAGGAGTGCCGATTGTCCGCATCGCTCTATGACCTCAGCGTGCCCACGTTTCTGCAGACCATGCGAGCTATCAGCGGTTTCCTAGGCCGCGCGGTCGCGCATTGCGAGGAGACCGGCGCCGATCCCGACGACTTCGTGAGCGTGCGCCTGTTCGACGACATGGCGCCCTTCCATTTCCAGATCGAAGCGGCATGGCATCATGCGGTGTGGGGCGTAGAGGCGCTGAAGACCGGTGCGCTCACGCCGCCCAAGCTCGTCGGCCCCGTTCCTTTC
Source organism: Polyangiaceae bacterium (assembly GCA_035485095.1). GTDB lineage: Bacteria > Myxococcota_A > Polyangia > Polyangiales > Polyangiaceae > PMG-095. The sequence continues at coordinate 4,595 of DATHOI010000583.1, forward strand.
GTCCAGCTTCAGGCGATGATCGCGGACGGGGAAAAAGCGCTGGAAGGCTTCACGCGCGAAGAGATCGATGGCTGCGCGGGCAAGGCGCTCGACCTGCAGATCGGACCGCGGCGGCTCGCTTTCACCGCGGAGACCTTCATCCTCTCGTTCTCGCTGCCGAACTTCCATTTCCACGCGGTCACTGCCTACGACATCCTGCGCTCGCGCGGCGTTCCGATCGGCAAGCGAGACTACGAGGGGCAACTGCGGACGCGATGAGGCGCCATCGAAGCCGGCGTGCTCTTCGGGCGTTGCGTCGTGCTCCGGAGAGATTGCACCTTGGTGACCGTGACGGCCGCTCTTGGGCTGTACGGCTCAGCTCGACGTTGTCGGCCATTCAAGAAGCTACGGCAGGGAATGGCCTTCCAGGCTTTGCGAACAAATAGCCCTGAAGCAAGTCACACCCGAGCTCGATCAATACGTCGCGTTCCGCAACGCTCTCGACTCCTTCCGCGACGATCTGCTTGCCCATGTCGTGGCAGAGATGAACCATCGACTGAACGATCTTCCGCTTAGTCGGAGTCTGGTGGATGTCCCGCACGAGCGACATGTCGAGCTTGACGAACTCAGGCTCGAGCTCCGTGAAGCTGGTCAACCCGGCATACCCAGCGCCCAGATCGTCGAGCGCGATCTGGAAACCGAGGGCACGCAGGGCGGCCACTCTATCGCGCACGTTCACCACGTGCTCGAGCGACATGCGCTCGGTAATTTCTAGAACGATGCGCGAGGCGAGCGCGCTGAACGGCGAGTCCACCAGAAACAGGGAGGGATCTAGCAGTTCTTCGGGGTGGAGATTGACGAAGAGCAGCCAGCTCTCTTCAGCTCCTTTTGCGCTCGCAACTACATTATCTCGGACACTACGACCGACCTCGTGAATTCTGCCGGCTCGCTCGGCGGCGTCGAGCACCGCGCCCGGGTGCGGAAGCGTCGGCTCCTCGACTCGCATCAGGGCTTCGTAGGCGACGACAGTCGAATCGACGGCGCGAACGATCGGTTGGTAGGCCATCCAGAGAGACGACAGCGCGCGATCCAACATCGCATCCACGCCTGCCCGATCGCCGATCCTGAACTTGCCACTGCGGAACTCTTCGACGAATTCCCGCTTCGAGCGCGCCATGTGCCCGATGTTGGCGGCCCGTCCGACGATCGAGTTGAGCTCCTCCCAATGCACTGGCTTGATCAAGTATCGGAATGCGCCATATTCCACGGCATCGGTCGCCGTCTCTACGCCCGGTGCACCAGTCATGAGCACTACGGGGAGATCGAGGTCGTGCTCGCGCACCGCTCGGAGGAGATTCAGTCCGGAGGTCCCGGGCATCTGTATATCGCTGACCATGACGTCGAACGCCTGGCTCGTGAGCGCCTTGAGCGCCTCGTCACCGCTGTCGCATGCAACTACGCGATGACCAGCTTTTTCCAAGCGTTTCTGCAGCATCCTCAGTACAGCGGCATCATCGTCGACGAGAAGGATGCGTGTCTCCTCCTCCGGGGCTGCGAGCCCCTGAGTTATTCCCATCTGCTAACACTACCACCAGCCTTCCACTTAGCTCGCGAGCGAGACGCTTCGCCATGAGCGTGCGAAGGGATGTGTTGCTGTTGCGCTCAGCGACATGGTGCGCTGGGTTGAGCGCCGACCGTGCGCGGAAGCACCGGAAGTGAGCGCGAGCTTTACGCCGCCAGGGTCGCGAAGCACGGAAGCATTGAGCTTTCTTGTGCAGGGCCAGCTCTGCTCGCATGCTGCAATCAGCCTCATTGCGGAGCGTGCGGCGAATGGCGAGGTTCGTAACCATGAGTAGGGGCCGTATCCTTATCGCTGATGACAACGCTGTGGTCCACGCGGTGGTCAAGGAGGCCGCTGAGGCGCGCGGCTACCAGGTCATCAGCGTGACCACGGGTTTCGGCGCCATCGTAACGGCGATCACTGCGCGGCCGGACTTGATCGTGCTGGACATTCAGTTCCCTGACGCCGATGGTCGCGACGTGCTCGCACGACTCAAAGCCGACGAGAGAACCGCGCACATCCCCGTCGTGGTGTGGTCGGGCCGGCAAGGGCACGACTCCGACCGCAGAATCTCTCTTGAGCTGGGCGCGGAAGACTACGTAGAAAAGAACCAAGCCGACCTGTTGGTCAGTAAGATCGAGCGCGTGCTGCTCAGGCTCAAGGAATCTGCAACCAAGCGGTCAGCACCCTAACCAGGAGGCGCGATGGACGTCTATCGAATGCATCGTAGGGCGAGGGACCGAACCCGCATCAGAGTACGAGAGCCTCTAGAAGTGCGGAATTGGTCGACAACGCTGGGCTGCAGCGAAGCACAGCTTCGCGACGCCGTGGAAACGGTTGGCGTGCTCACCGATGACGTGCGGAGGTATCTCAACAAGTAACGAACCCGCGGCGCTCCATCCCCGCGGCCTCGGGCGTGCCCGAGTCCGCGTCGGTAAAACAGACAAAAGCACTGGAGGAACTCCGGTGCCGTCGGTGTTGAGCCCGGAGCAGGCGTTGGGGCCGAAGGGGCACGGTCGGCCTTTATGCGTGCAACGCAATGTACGCGCTGCCAGCTACGGTGAATCGCCAGGCGTAGCCGCGCTTCGTACCAAGCATTTTTTCGAGGAGGCCTGCTGCCGCCAGCTCCTCGTGGACTGGCTCGGTCTTGCCGGCGTCGAAGAGCCAATCAGGACCTCGACCAGCGTGGGACGCAGCGGCGTGCAAACGCATCAGGGCTCGCAGGTATTCGACCGCTTGGCTACTCATCGGCGGGAGTCAATCACCCTTAAGAGTGACTCTTGAGGGCGCCGACGGTCAACCACCCGCGCATAGTACTTTTATCAGTTGTGGTTCTACCACTTCCGGAAGAGGGCTCAGACCTAAGCCTGCCCGAGGCCGCACGGCCAACGGGGTCGTCCGACGTGCCGCGCGAATTAGCGTGTAGACACGCACTCGCCCTCGAGACAGGCGGAGTTATTGCTGCACACACCGGCGTTGCATGCCCACCCACCATAGGGGCCGTCGGTCGCACGAGGTCAGCCCGCTGCACCCGGCATCGTTGGTTCGCTAAGGATGCAGTAGTAGGGCTGCCCCGGCGCCGCCAGACAGATCCCCCCAAGTCTCGAGCACTGTTTTACTTGTTGTGCGTTCGTCGGGTCACTAGTCAGGGCTTGGACTGTTCACGTGCGCGCACGACAAGCCCGGTTCGGCGGAGCACATGCTAACGTTAACGAACCGGCCGGGGTCACGCTGCGCGTCGTTGCATCGGTGACATCACATCGGAGTCCATGTCTATATTCAAACGGGGCCTGAACCAGTCCAGCTCATCCGTCCTGTTCGCTGGTCTGGTCCTTCTCGCTATCGAATGCGGCGGCGTCAGTAGCTCTACGCCGTCTGCATTAGGGGGCGGTCAAGGACAGGCCGGGGCTCGATCAGTGTCAACGGACGCCGGACAGGGTGGCGCAGCGGCTGGCGCAGCGAGTGAGCAGGATTCAGCGGGCGCGGCTGGCTGTGTTGATCCCAGTACACAGGGTTGCCCAGTGGGGTTTCTAGAGCTGGAGGGGCGCCCGGTGAATCCCACCGAGCAGTGCCTCGAACCTGGACTGCCAGTGAGCTGCTCACGCGGCGGCTCACCGCTTCTCTCGTGCTGGGTAGATTCAAGCACGGACACCGTTTACAGCGTCGATTACATCGGATGCATGGCAAACCCGAAGTGGGTAAAATGCAGCGACATGTTGCAGTCGATGGTTGCTAGCGTGACTGCCGATTGCGAGCATTAGAGTCCTTACCACGCATGTAACATTGAGGCTGAGGCCCCCTTCAGACCGCAGGCCCGTCGAGTACTTCACGCACCTTGCGCAGCAGGGCGGGCGGCGTGATCGGCTTTTGTAAGAACGCGATGCCGGCGTCCAAAATGCCGTGGTGAACGATCGAGTTGTCCGTGTAGCCCGACATGTACAAAACTTTCATGTCGGGGCGGAGCGGAGCCAGGCGCTCAGCCAGTTGCCTGCCGCTCATCCGGGGCATCACGACATCCGTAACGAGCAAGTGAATCTTTGCGGTGTACTGTTCGCACAGCAGCAACGCATCCCCGCCCGTCTGGGCGTCGAGCACGTTGTAGCCATTGCGGCGTAGGATGGTGCGAGCAATCTCGCGCACCTGCCACTCGTCTTCGACGAGTAGGATCGTCTCGACGCCGCTGAGCACCAGAACCTCCGGCGGGCTGGTCTCCGTCGTGGCGCGAGCGCGGTCATTGCGAGGAAAGTAGATTTTGAACGTCGTGCCCTTGCCGACCTCGGTATAGAGCCAGATGTGCCCGCCACTCTGCTTCACGATCCCAAACACCGTCGCGAGGCCCAGGCCCGTGCCGCGGTCTTTGCCTTTCGTGGTGAAAAACGGCTCGAAAGCGCGTGCGCGTGTGGCCTCATCCATGCCCGTCCCCGTGTCCGTTACGGCTAACATGACGTATGAGCCCGGCTTCACTTCGATGTGCTCGTTGGCATACGCCTGGTCGAGCTCGACGTTCGATGTTTCGATGGTGAGCGAACCGCCCGACGGCATCGCGTCTCGCGCGTTCACCACTAGGTTCATCAAGATCTGTTCGATCTGACTGGCATCTGCATGGATCTTTCCGAGTAACCTCTCGGTGAGGAAGGATACTTGTATGTCCTCACCAATGAGCCGGCCGAGCATTTTTTCGATCCCGGCAACGACCTGATTCAGATCGAGCACGACGAGCTGCAGCATCTGCTTGCGACTGAAGGCGAGCAGCTGGCGTGTCATCTGAGCGGCCCTGTGACCTGCGAGCTGCACTTGTTCGATATCGGCGCGGATGGGCTCGCCGGGCCTCAGCTCCGAGAGGAGCAACTCCGTGTAGCTGAGAATGACGGAGAGTACGTTGTTGAAGTCGTGGGCAATGCCGCCCGCCAAGCTACCGATCGCTTCCATCTTCTGCGCCTGGCGCAGTTGCTGTTCGGTCTTGTGTAGCGCCAGTTGGGCCGCCTTGCGCTCGGTCACGTCACGAGCGGAAGCCAGACGCACGGCGCGCCCCTCGAGCTCGATGTCCTGTACTTCGAGCTCCACCCAAATCAGCGTTCCATCCTTCTTTCTGTGTGGAATCGCGCTTTCATCACTCGCGACGCTCAGTGCATTCTGTTCGCCACCCGAAGTGTCTTCCGGAGTCGCGGCGTCGAAAACGGTAACCGAGCGTCCGAGCAACTCCGACCTGTCGTAACCATAGTGAACGACGGCGGCCTCGTTTACCTCCAGGAACAGCGAGGTCTGCTGATCGTAGACCCAGGTTGGCCAGGGGCTGCCTTCGAACAACGCTCGGTACCTCACGCCCGCCTTGATCAATTCCTCTTCCGCGCGGCGTCGAGCCGCGCGCACTTGGACCTCGCGCAGCTCGCGCTCGATCGCCGGAACGAGGCGAGTGAGGTTGTCCTTGAGTATGTAGTCATGCGCGCCCGCTCGCATCGCCTGCACGGCGACGTGCTCGCCGATCGTCCCCGACACGATGATGAACGGCAGATCGAGTCCCAACTCTCGGACGACGTCGAGCGCAGCGTAGGCGCTGAAGCTCGGCATCGACCAATCGCTCGTCACTACATCCCAACTCTGACTGCGGAGCGCAGCGCGCATGGCAACGGCGTCCTCCACCCGCTCGAACTCCACGATCGGAATCGCCTCACTGAGATGCGCGACTAGTAGTTTGGCGTCGGAGCTCATGTCCTCGACGACCAAGACGCGTAGTTTTTCTGTCGCCATGCCTCAGGGAGCCAATCGGTTACGCTGCAGGGTTTACTTTTCTGACACACAAATTGGACGGTGGGAAATAGGAGGAATCCCAGAGGTCCTGCCCGCGTGTAGACAATTTTGCAACACCCTGCCCCGGGCTGTAGAGGTCTATTAATGGGTCGATTTGCCCCTTCGCCTGTCCCATCTCGCATATTCGCCTGATTCCCAACGATGAAGTTCAGGTTGCCTATCCCTTCGCAACCAGCGAGTGCCATCGATCGTCGCGACACGGACGTGTTTGGCGTCTGTCATCAATCCGAAAAAGGTGATGTTCTTCTCGAGATGGGAATCGGCCGGGAGCAGCAGGTGGTGTCGCCAGGCAGCGCCGTTCGCGAACGGCTGGTGGTGGAAGAGCATTCGGCCGCTCTGGCTGACGTCGTCTTTGCGTTCGCAGAGTCGACCACCGATCTAGGTCGTCTAGCTCAGCTGGTTGTGCAGGCCCTCGTCGGGGCCGTCGGCGACGTGTGTCAGGTCGACACGGTCAGCAACGACGGTGCGGAGCTCACGTTTCGCGCGGCGGGTTTCCGCCCCGAGCTGATCCAACTTACGTCGGTTAGCGAGGCTGAAGTCGAGCAACGGTTCAGCGTTACTGACAGCGTTTCTTACCGAGCGGCGCTGGACGGTCGAGTCTCCTTCCTTGCTGAAGCGAGCTCCGACGAGTTTCTCGCCTTGCAGCGTAGCGCTCGACAAACCGTGCGCGCGCTGGTCCTACCACTCCGCTGTCGAGGCGCGGTGGTCGGCGTAGCAAGCTTACTTCGACTCGGCAGCGCAGCCCCATTTTGCGACGGTGATCTCGACGCGGTCCGCCCGTTAGCCGAGCACGCAGGGCTGGCCTTGGGCAATGCGCTCGCCTTGGAGTCGGCAAGAAATGCGCAAATTGCCGCGCAGAAGGCGGCGCAGAGCGGGGCCGAGGCCGGCGCGCGCTTCGCGAAGATCTCGGAGTCGGGAATCATCGGCATCGTCGTGGGCGACTTCAACGGCCGCGTCCTCGAAGCCAACGACGCGCTCCTGCACCTGCTCGGTTACTCCCGTGCGGAGATCGTCTCGG
>DATHOI010000584.1:0-3681 GCA_035485095.1 Polyangiaceae bacterium
CGCGAGCGTGTTGCTCGCGACGGCCTGCAAGACCCAGCCTGCCCCCCCTGCCCCGGACACCTCGTCCTCAGCGACGAGCAGCGCGCGTGCAGCGGTCATGCCGACGGCTTCCGCCAGCCCGCCCGTCGCGAGCGCCGAGCCCGTACCCCCCACGCCGAGCACGCCGCGCAACGTGCTCCTACTCACCATCGATAGCCTGCGCGCAGACATGCCGTGGACCGGCTACCCCCGCGCGATCGCGCCGAACCTGACGAAGCTGGCTGACGAGAGCGTCGTCTATACCAACGAATACGCGCTCTCGAGCTACACCGCCAAGAGCGTCGCGGGGTTCCTGTCCAGCCGCTACCCATCCACGCTGTACCGAAGCGGCTACTTCTTCGCGAGTTACCCGAAGTCGGATCTGTTCCTGGCCGAGGTGTTGTCGGCGCATGGCATCGAAACGACGGGCTGGCACGGTCACCTGTACTTCCGCGGGGTCGGGTTGGATCAGGGGTTCAACATTTGGCAATTCGTGCCCGGGATCATCTTCGATCCTCAAACCGACAATGGCATCACGAGCCAGCTCATGACGGAGCTCGGCATCAAGCTACTCAGCAAGCCGGAAAGCACCGGCAAACAATTCTTCGCCTGGGCCCACTACATGGACCCGCACGATCAGTACAACAAGCACCCCGAGTCGCCTGACTTCGGCAACAAGAACCGCGACCGCTACGACAACGAGGTCTTTTACACCGACCTCTGGGTTGGCAAGCTTCTCGACTTCGCCCGAGCCCAGCCCTGGTGGAAGGACACGGTCCTGATCGTCAGCGCCGATCATGGCGAAGCGTTCGGCGAGCACGGTTTTTACAAGCATGCCTTCGAAATTTGGGACGTGCTGACTCACGTGCCGATGATGATCTCGGGCCCCGGCATCAAACCGAATCGAATCAGCGAGCGCCGCTCACACATCGATCTTGCGCCCACGATCCTGGATCTGATGGGTCTGCCGCCCGAAAAAGAGTTCATGGGCAAGAGCTTCGTGCCCGAGCTGTTCGGCGCCAAGCCGGACAACCGCGAGCCGATCATCAGTGAGCTCACGGAGGACTCGCACAACCCGCCGCGCCGCGCCGTAATCCTTGGGGATTATAAGTTGATCGTGATCAAGGAGCGCACCTTCCAGCTGTACAACTTGAGCAAAGACCCCGGTGAAGAAACCGATCTCGCCGCGAGCGAGCCGGACCAGCTCGACGAGATGAAGAAGGTCTACACCGGGATCTACGAGAAGATGCCGGTGGTCGAACCTTATGGCGGAGTCGATCTGAAAGAGGGCGGCGTCGCGCGCGGTCCGATGGGGCCGAAACCGGAGAAGCCGGCCTCACCAGGCAAGTAAGTGATCGAACGAGCGAGCAACGGCCGCTAGGCGGGCTTTGGCTTGGCCTTCGGGGGCGCCTTGGGTGCGGCCTTCGGTGCAGGAGTTTTTTTGCTTGCCGATCCGCTCGGTTTCGCCGAAGCCTCCGGCTTGGTTACCGGCGCGGGCGGCGGCGCGTCGTGGCACTTCTGCACGCAGATCTCGGAGGCCTTCCGACACTCGTCGACGCACGAGGCCACTTGATCGCAGGCCAAGTCGCAGTCGGTCTCCTGACTCTGGCACTGCGTGTCACAGGTCTGCACGCCCAGCTCAATCACGGCGCCGGGCTCGGGCGCTCGCGCCGAGAGCGCTGGCGCGAGTAACAGGGCCGCGCTCATGAGCGCGATCAGGCGAGCCAATTTCAGCATTCAGCCATCGCAAACGGCCGCTGGCAGAGCTCGCTGAAGGGCCGCAATAACCCTAATGATTGACGCTACTTGACGACAGATCCTGAATCCTGATCGACCTGTTCGGCGCTGCTCGTTACGACCTTGGCGTACCAGCGGCCGTACGCCGTCTTCGCCAGGTAGTCATTGCCCTTCTCGCCGGGCACTTTGTAGAGCTCCAACGTGCCGAGCGGCTTCTTGCCGGCAAAGTAAGCGACGTTCACGACCAAATTGTCGGGGCCAACCGGCGCGCTCGGCTTCTCGACCCAATCCTGAACGTGCAAACGACCAAGCTTGCTCATCCAGTTGCCCGCGGTTTCGTCGAGCTTCGTGGGCGTGGCAGCGTCGGCCCAGCCTTCGTTCTTTTCCGGCACGCGCGAGAGCTCACGCGACTTGCCGCCCTTGAGGATCTTCACGTTCGTGACCTCCTCGGGCTTGAAGTCTTGCAGATCGCGCTCGGCGAGGCGTGACTCCGCGTACAATAGGTTCTGCACGACGTCACCCGAGATGGCGTACACGTCGCCGCTCGGTGCCTTCGCATAGCGCTCGCTGCCGCCCGGTGTTGCACCGCCGATCACGAGCGACTGCTCTTTGCCACCGACGCTGACTTTCAACGTGCCTTCAGGCTTGTCCAGGCCGAATTCTTCGGCACGCGTGCCCTCGACCTTGCCCACGGCGCGCAGCGCGTGCAGCGGGGCCAGGTTCTTGATCAGCTCGTCCGCGGTCTTTACGCCGATGAAATGCAGGGTTTCGTGCTTGGTCGGGTTCGGTGCCGCGCCGCCGTCCACGCCCGCCGGAGGGTGCACGAATGCCGCTTCGTCCTTGTCTACCGTCCCGACGTACCAACGCCCGAGCGCGTCCTTCTTCGGTTCGATGCGTACCTTTCGCGTCGCTGATTCGAAGCTCACCGCGGTCACCGATTCCGGGCTGCCGCCCCAGACCTCGACCTCGCTCGGCTTCAGAGTCGTCTGTGCGGCGTCGTCCCGCGTCCAGACACCGAGTGCGAGCACGCCGGCTACGCCGAGCAAAGCGAGGTGCACGATTTGCCCCTTCAAACCGCTAGTCATCGGGCTCATCGCTTGGCTCCTCCCATGCGGCGCGAACGGCGACTGACGACCACGCCAGCCGCTAACACCAGGCAAGGCGCGCCGAAGATCGTCGCGTAGAACCAACTCAAGTCTTGCTGCTTCGTGTGTTCGATGCGCACGTCTTCTTCACTCGTCTCCGCACCGGCGAAGCTCTCTTCCCCAACCAGCCAGCGCACCGCGTCCACCAGCAGGAACTGATTGCCGCGCACGTTGCTCATCACCAAGTCGCTGAACGCGTCGGCGTCGGCGCTGACGAACGCGCGCATTTCCTTGGTTTCCGGCTTCTTTTCGTTGGGTTTCTTGTCGGCCGGGTCGGGCGCTGGCACGGGCTTCAGCCCGCCGACGATCGGCTTGGTGACTGCGGCGACCAGGTTGTAGCTGCCCGCTTTCTCCGTGTCCTTGTCCTGTATGAAGTTCTTGTTCTTGTCGGCGAAGGTGCCGGCAGGGGCGCGCACCGCGAAGTCGATCTTCGCCGTGGCTCCTACAGCGCGGTCCAAACTGCCCGCGCCAAAGAACACGACCGCGGCAGACGGCGCGTTACGGCTCAACGTCGAGACCGAGGCGTGTGACGAGAAGCTGTTGCTGATCAAACGCACGTGATCAGAATCATTGAACGAGAGCCGCACATGACTGTGGTCGTTGGCGAGCAGCGTGGGCGAGTAGGTCAACTGAGCCAGGCCCGCGAGCGCCGAAATACCAACTGGCACGGGCGCCTCGGGCTCAGGCTCGGGCTTCGCGGACGGCGGCGGTGTGCTCGGTGGCTTGCCTTTTGCGGCACCGCCAACGCTCGTGGCCGGCGCGGCGCTCGCGACGGGGTGCG
>DATHOI010000585.1:0-8951 GCA_035485095.1 Polyangiaceae bacterium
CGGTCACCACGATCACGCGTCGTCCGTCTGGCGTGCTGTAGTTGTCTCGAACTTTGCCCTCGTACTTTCTTCCGAGCCGAGGAAAGTCGCTGCGGTCGAGCGGGTGTGCGAGAGCTTGTTGAATCAGAGAAACGTCTACCAAAGTGCGCAAAAGCTAACACCATCCGGCGCGCTGGGTAGCTGCTGTCGGAAACTTCCGAGCGCACCCAAACGCTAGAGACCCAAGTCGCTGGATTTGGCCCAGAACTCGCCGCCCGCGACGGGCAGTACATTCAGAGATTTGGGCAGCACGTTGGCCCAGCCGGCGACTTGATCGAGCACGCAAGTCTCTGCACCGGGCTCGATGACGCCGATCGGTTGCTCGGCCTCTTTGGCGGCGCGACGAAGCGCCACTTCCTTGCTTGGACGAACGAGCTTGGGCTGCCCGGGGATCGTGATTCGCGACGTGGGGTGCTGACTCGTCGTGGGGACCAACTGGTCCATCGTTTCGCCAATCGGCAGCGCGGAGAGCGCTGCCGACTTCGCCCAACCATCGATGACTACGTCGCTGTGGAGCTCCACATGGACGAATGAGCCCCTTTGCTCGGTGCTGAAAAAGAGCACCGCATCGGCATAGGGCGAGCGGTGCAGCGTCGTGACGAGATTCTGCGGGCTCGCATCGGCGTACAGCTCGAGCGATTCCTGCTTGAGCTGGTAGCCGCGCGCGTCCCCCGCTGGCGCGAAGCCGGTTGGCGTTCCCGGATCGAGGCTGAACGCTTCGCACCCGCCGGCGCCTCGAAATGCCTGCTGTAGGGGTGTGCTCAGCCTCTTCTCCACGCGCAAGCGCCCGGAGGAAGCGCCGAGTAGTGTCACCGCTCGATTTGGAGCGATCCAGACATGCCCCGGAACCACGGCCACGTTCGTCGCAGTAAAGATCGACAACTGGCCGGGGTCCATGAAACCGCGGATGCGAAACGACCCCGCACCGAAGCCGGTATCGACTCGCACCTTGCCTTGCGCGTCGCTCGGAAAATCACTGGCGACGAGCGGCGTCGGAGCCCCACTGAAGCGCGCGATGGGGTGACCCCAGGTGTCGAGGATCGGAGTGTCCATGGGCATCGCGACTTGCCCGCGCAGGCTGCATTGCGTGATCGGTGCTTGCGGCGGTCCGGGTTGCGCGAGGGCAGATTCAGCGTCGCCGGTTTGCAGCGCGCCGAGCCACGCGGGTGACGCGAAGCTCGCCAGCGCCGCGAGACAGCGCGCAACGGTTATCCACGAGTCGTGACGCAATCTCATGTGCCCTTCCTCGGATAAGTGATAGTAGCCCGTTTCGCGGCAAAATGTGCGCCGCGCCTCGCAATGCAAACGCTCGCCTTCGGAACCCCGCGCAAGTTGCCGAGACCCGGACAGGTTTTGGGTCGCGTTGCGGTGCTCGACATTGCCTTCGCTGGTGCTGGCAGTGGTGGCGGCTTTCCGAAGGTCACGCTGCCGTTCATCGACGGGCTGGGTCAGCGACTGCGCGCTTGGGTCGACCACCACGATCACGAGGCGCACGCGAACTACGCAAATGATCCGCGTTTCGTCTTATCGACCAAGGCGGAGCACGGCGCGTGCCCCGAGATGATCACGGAAGAGCTGGTCGCGCGCGTGGGCGTAGTCGATACCATCGTGTGTCACACCGACTTCGACGGTCTGGCAAGCGCGGCAAAGTGGATTCGCAATGGCATCGAGGCCTACCCGGGCTGTGATGACGATGCGCGCGCAATCGACACGCGCATTGGCGTGCCGAGCCGGATGGCAGATCGTTTCGATCGGGCGCTCCGTGCTCGACCCCGGGACGAGGGCCTTTTTGGCTTGATTGTCAGGCACCTCGCGACGGGCCTCGCGGACGAATCGCTGTGGCAACCGATCGATCGCGCGGCGGAAGATCTGATCCCCATCGAACGCGAGACTCGACGTGCGGCGGAAGGCTACCGGCGCTTGCCGCCTGGAGTCGCGTTTTTAGAGCTTGGCTCCGATTTTTTGCGCGTCGACAAGACGCTCTTGCTTCTGCTGGGTCAGGAGCGTGAGCCAGTGAGCGTCGTCGTCGATCGTGACAACGTGAGCATCGCGGCGCGCTTCGACAGCGGGTTGAATTTCGTGAGCCTACTCAATCTCGGTGGCGGCATGCCGACACGCGTTTCGGTACCGCGCACGAGGTTGAGCGAGGTGGTGCGTGCGCTGGGTGTCGATCCGGTCTCCGCGGGAGTCGATTGATGGTCCAAAAACGCCGGAATTTATCGTGTTTTTTGGCAGCGCTGGGCTGCGCGAGCGCGCTCTTCGCCTTGCCCGTAGCCGCAAGCGCGGCAGTGGTGGCATTTGCGCCGCCCGGCGCTGGACAAGGCGGGCTCGCGGTGGGGTTCGATGCCGCCGGCTCGTTGCGCGCGGCGTCGTGTGCTGCCGTCGGCTGCAGCATCGATCACGGAACGGAGCTCGCGTTTCCGGCTGAGCTTCGCCCAGCGATCCCGAGCACGCAATTCTCGGTTGTCGGGATCGGCGCCGGACACCGCGCGATCGTCGTAGCCGTGAGCGACGCGCATTCCGGGCGCAGCTGGCACGCGGTTGTCGTCGCGCCGCTCGGCGGTGGCGAACCGAGCGTGATTTTTTCTGGGCTGACCGGTTTCGTGGAGGGCGAAGACGGCACGCGCCGCGGCAAAAGCGTCGAAATCTCCGCGCCTGACGAGAACGGCGTGCGGCGCATCGTCGTCGGGGACGTGCAGGAGGACTTATCGCTCTGCGGACGCCCCGCCCTGCTCGCGCCGCAGCTCTTGGCGAATACCGATCTCAAGCTGCATCCGGCGAAGGTGCAGCGACTGTCGGTCGAGGAGCGTGAGCACGCGCGGCATGTCACAGCGGTGCGTGCGGATGCGAGTCAACCCGCGACGGGCGCTTCCCTACTGCGCGCGGTCGCAGCGACGAGCGCCGTGGGCAGTCCGGGCGCGCTGACGGACGGCAACCCCGAGACCACTTGGGCGGAGAATCGCGGTGGCGCCGGGCGTGGCGAGTTCGTGCTGATGAACATGCCTCCAGAAGTGCCGCTCTCGGGGCTCGACCTACTCGTGCGGCCAGCGAATTCAAAACCGGAAAATGGCGTTGCTCCCCGAGAATTTTGGCTCGCGACGAACAAGGATCTGACACTCGTCACGATGCCGGAGGACGCTTGGAAGTTCCCGGGTGCGCACTACGTCATCAAGCTCGATCCGCCGCTGCAAGGAGACTGCCTCGCGCTCGTGACCGAGAGTGCCTTCGACGAGAACCCCCACGCACGTGTGACTTTTGCGGAGCTCAGCGCGCGGACCGAGTTCGACTCCGCGACCGTGCCCGCGTTGGTTGCGGCGCTAGCAGGTGGCGGGGAACGCGCGCAGGGCGCCGAGGCGTTGCTTCGCGTGATGGGTCAACCGGCATTCGACGCCGTTGCTCAAGCCTTCGAAGGTTTGGACGAGGGGGGGCGGCGTGTCGCGCTCGACCTGCTCGACCAAGCCCCGTGTGAAACCAGCCTCCCGGCGTATTTATTGGTGTTCTCTGGAGAATCGCAGGCCCAACAGATCCACGCCCGAGACCATATTCGTCGTTGCGGCAAGGCGGCGGCACCCTTTTTGGCCGACGCGGCGCGGAAAGCGCGCGGCGCACAGCAGCTCGAACTCCTGGCTGAGCTCACGCTTGCTGACGCCGCGCAGTGCGTGGACGTCATTGTCAGCTTGCTCGATGTGGACTCACGTTCGCGACGGGCCGCTCTACGTATTGCGCTGGCGCGCGCAAGTCTGGTCTCGGCGAGTAAGCCACGTGTGCTGGCGGTGCTCGCCGACCCGAAGTCGAGCGAACGCCTGGTGGTCGAGGTTTTGCGCTCGCTTGGGGATCGCATTACTGACTTTCAACCCGAGGCGGGCGCTGCGGTGGCGCGCCTCTCGCTGCCTAGTGCCAGCTTCTGGTCACGCTTCTTGCTCTTGGAACCGAGCGCAGAGCTCGCCGTGAAGGATGCTGGCTTGCGCCAGTCTTTGGCCCGAGAGTTGCTCACGGATCCCGACCCGCGCTTCCGCGCCCAAGCCCTTTCGGTGCTCAAGGATCCAGCGGATTTTGCGCCGCAATTGAGCAAAGCGCTGACCGATTCGGACGTGCGTGTGCGCGAAGCTGCAGTGCGCGCGAGCGCCGCCCTACCCGATGCCGCGCCCGCGCTCGCGCAGCGTTTGACGGATGATCCGTGGCCGCTCGTGCGCATTGCTGCGGCCGACGCACTGGCCGATTCTTCGGCGCTGCGCACCGCGGAACCGGCGTTGGCTCGCGCTATCGAGGACGAATCGCCGCACGTTCGCGCGCACGTTTTGCTCGCGCTCGGCGCGCACCACGCACTCGCTGAGGTCCCGAAGATTCGCGAACGCCTGGCTGACAAAGAGGAGCATCCGCTCGTGCGTGCTGCGGCGGCACAAGCGCTCGCCGCGCTGTGCGACACGAGCTCGGTCGCGGCGCTCACGGGCTACGCCGTCAAGCTCGCTGATCCAATGGCTGACGCGAACGAACACATGCTCGGCGCCGCTTCGCTACTCGCGCTGAGCGATCTCCGCCCCGCTGACCTCGAAGCGCGCTTGCAACCGCTGCGCGTAAAAGGCGCGCCCGTTCAAGCGCGGCAGGCCGCTGACGCAGTGCTGCGGCGTAGCGGTGGCGCGTGTGGCGGAGCTGCGCCGCCGAAAAAACCGGGGAAATCCCGGGTTCCGGCGAGCTGACGCAGCGCCGCTTTGGGTGTACGACCCGTCGCATGCAGTCCTTTTGCTTGGTGACCGGCGCCACCGGCTTCGTTGGGTCGCAGTTGGTGCGTGCGCTGCTCGACGGCGGCGAGCGCGTGAAGGCGCTGGTTCGGCCCGGCTCGAATCTCAGAGCGCTCGAGGGGTTGTCACCGGAGCGTTTCAAGATCGCGGTCGGTGATGTTCGCGTCGAGCAAAGTGTGTTCGCGGCGCTGGCTGGCTGCTCGCAATTGTATCATGTCGCTGCCAACTTCAAGCTGTGGGACCCGAAGCCGGAGCGCGTGATTGCCCCGACCGTGGAGGGCACGCGTGCGACGCTGCGCGCCGCGCAACACCGTAAGCTCGAGAAGATCGTGGTGACGAGCAGCGCAGGCGTGCTCGGCGTGACCGCCACACCCGAGCCAGTCGACGAGTCTCACGCATTCAACTTGGATGATCCGGAGGCGTACTTCGCGGCCAAGGTCGCGGCGGATCACGTGGTCGAGGAATTTCTGGAAGCAGGCCTGCCCATCGTGCGCGTTTTGCCGACCACGATCGCGGGGCCCGGAGACTGGAAGCCTACGCCGAATGGCAGGCTTTTGCTCGAATACCTGAAAACTCCGTCCACTAGCCATTTCCCGGTCTCTCGCGGCGGCATCAACGTGGTCGATGTGGAGGACGTCGCCACGGGTCACGTGCTTGCGATGCAGCGCGGGGCGATCGGTGAGAGCTATATCTTGGGCGGCGAGAATTTGACCTTCAGTCAGGTGTTCGAGACGCTCTGCGATTTGACCGGGCTGGCCGAACCGAGTGCTCCGAAGAGCAAAGGTTTGTTGCAGCTCGCTGGCGCGCTGTTCGAGCTGAATGCGCGCTTGCGTGGCGGCGAGCCACGCATCACCTCGCGTCTCGCGCGCGATTACGCGGACGCCTTCGCCTACGTCACGAGCCACAAGGCGGAGACTATTCTCGGCTATACGCACCGCTCCGCACGCGAGGCGCTGGCGCGTTCCGTTCGTTGGTTTCTCGCCAATGGCTACGTGCCGCAGAAGGCCGCGGGTCGGGTGCGCTTGGAGCTCAGGCCGGTGTGAGGGCGCGGGGCGCTTTTTTGGCCGGGCTTTTGGCGGCGGTGCTCGCTGCGTGGCCAGCGGCGTTGCGCTTCGAGCCGCACCTGTTCTGGCAGGCGTTCGTGGTGCTGCTGGCTGGCGCCGCGTTGATCATGGCGCCGCTGTCCGTCGCGCTCGCCAGCGCCGGGCCGCCCAATCTGTTCACGCGCTCGCTCACCGTCGGTGCCTTGTTGTCTGCGGTGCCGTTGCTGCCCTTTGCGGCAATGCTGAAGACGAGTACGCATCATCGGCCGCTCGGTGGCGTCACGTTCGCCGTGATCGCGGGCTTCGTCATCGCTGGCGCGACGCTCATCAGCGCGCGCCTCATCACCTGGGCGGGTGAGCAGTCGTCTTTGCGGAGGACTTTTGCGCGGGTCGCCGTCGTCGCCGCAACGGCGCTTGGCGCCGCCTCGGTGCTACTTGGTTTGATCCACGGGCTCGCGGCTGATCCCGCCTTTGGCACGGGCTTCTTCGACGCGCTTCGGGTGCTCGGGCTGGCGACCTTGGCCGCCTGGGTGCCGCTGCCTCCAGGCGTCCTTCGCCGGGTCCGTGGCTTCGGACTTGCGGCGTGGATTGCGGTGGTTACGGTCGGGGTGTGTCTCGGCCGCGCCCCCGCAATGCAAGCCGAGCTCGCCCAGCACTGCCCAGTCTTGCATTGGCCGCTGCTCTGGCTTGGCGGCTGAGGTTCGCCGCGCCATATTTCGGAGCGTGATGGGTCGCGCCGCCGCTCGGCTGATCATCTTGCTGCTGCTGCTGCTGGCAGCGCCCGCGTGGGCTCTGCCCGGAGACTCCGCGCCGTCCAACCCGGGCGCCGTGCGAGAGGGCACGACGGAGGTCGACCCGCCTCGCGCCGCGCCGCCTTCGCCCGAAGAGTCCACGGAGGCCCCACCAGCGGTCAGCGCGCTTCCGTCGTCGGTGGCAGACGCGCCGCGAACGGCAGCGGGTGCTCTGCGCATGCCGCCCATTCCCGCCGGCTTCAACAGCTACGACGCGGGTTGGGTCCGTTTCGTTTACCATCCGTCGAGTCGGGAACGCGTTCAGCCTTTGATTGCTCAAGCTGACGCGGTTCGGCACGAGTTGATCGCGCGGCTGGGCTTCCCAGCGCTGACTCAAGTGCGCGTCGAGGTCGCGCGTACGCCCGGAGAAATGGCTACGTTCGCGCCGGCTGGCGCGCCATATCCCGACTATGCGGCGGGCGTGGCTTACTCCGAAATTGGCTTAGTCCTGCTCTCGCTGACTCCGGTTCATCCCGGAGCCGAGCAAGATCTCGGGGAAGTGTTTCGGCACGAGCTTTCGCACGTGGCCCTGCATGATGCCGTGAACGGCCAACCCGTGCCGCGTTGGTTCAACGAAGGCTTTGCAGTGTTGGCTTCGGGCGAGACGTCCTTCGTGCGCATGAGAACGATGTTGATGGCCAATGTGGGGGGCTCGCTGATCCCGCTACAGAACATCGAACGCTCTTTCCCCAGCGATGAGACGCAGGCCCAGGTCGCGTACGCGGAGGCGGTCGACGTGGTCCGTTTCTTGGTGCGCCGTGAGGATGTGCATCGCTTTCACGCCTTGATCCAGCGGATGCGCGCCGGTGAGGCCTTCGACAAGGCTGTGCTCGACGCCTACGGCATCGAGCTTGCGACGCTTGAGGTCGAATGGCGCGACGACGTCTCGCGACGTTATACTTTTTGGCCGATTCTGCTGAGCGGCACTGGATTTTGGGTGGTTGCTCTTGGCTTCTTCGTTTGGGCCTGGCGTCGGCGCAGGCGACGCGACCGGCTCACCTTGCTGCGTTGGGCGCGGGAGGAGGCCGCGGAGGACGTGCAGCGCGCACGCCTCGCGGCGCGTACAGAAGCCGCGCGTGTGCACATCGTGTTAGCGCGCGGCAACGAGGCGCCCGCCGCGCAAGTCCCACACCCGGTTACCGAGATAGAGGTGCCCCGTGTGGAACACGACGGACAGTGGCACACCCTTCACTGACGAGTGCCGCGTAGAGAACCCAAAAATCAAGCCGGAGGCGGAGCGATGCTGTGCTGCTCGATGCGGCGCGACTCGTCGATCAGTCGTTCGAAGACACGGCGTACGGTTTCGGCGTCGAGCGGATGTTTCGCCTGGCTGCACAGCCGATCGAGCATCATCCGTTCCCGCTCGGGGTCGTAGACGGGGATGTTGTTTCTGCGCTTGTACTGACCCACGGCGAGCACGACTCGCACCCGTTCGGCGACCAATTCGAGGATGCGGCCATCCAGGTCGTCGATGCTTCGCCGCAGCGACTCAAGCTCCGGAGCAGGCTTCACGGGCGAGACCGTAACATCAGACCGCGTGCGAGTCAGCGCACTACCGTTGGACAGCCCGCGAGCACCTGCACATTCAAGACGTTGCCCGAGCTGAGGGTGCTGCAGGCTGCCCCCACGATTTGAATGCTAGCAGGTCCCGACCATTGCCAACCGTTGGTCGGGTCGAAGGGCACGAGCTGGTCGTCGAAGTAGACGTTGACCAAGCCTTCGTCGGCCGGCGTCGTGCTGAGCGGCAGATCACAAGTGATTGCCACTTGCGCGCCGATGGCCGTCAACGCGGTGGTGAGGTCCGAAGTGTCCGAAACCGCGTAGTATGGCGTCGCTCCGACGCGTGCCGTGTTGCCTGCCGTTGCAATGCGGCCGAGCAACTCCGCGTACGCCTCACTACCGGGCATGCCGACGACGTACGTATCGACACCAGCGCTCTCGTAGGCGGCTACGGCAGCTACCGTCGCGTCCGAATCGACGCAGTAGCCGACTTCCGAATAGCCGATCTGCGTTGGGTCGCAACAGTTGATGGTCGAATTACAGGCTATGTTGCCGATGTAGTCCTGCTCGATGTTGGGGATGCACTGGTCTGCTGTGCACGTCAGATTGACGTTGCAGTTCGGTGCGCCGTCGGTCATCAGGACGACGTACGTCTTCTTACCGGTCAGCGCGAGGACGGTCGGCTGGAGGTCCGTCAACGTGGCGGCCGTTGGTGTACCGCCCGAAGGTGCGATGTCACCGAGCCGCGTCAGTAGCTGCTCGAGAATCGGTCCGTTCTCGCCCATGGCTGCGTAGCTCGGTGGATCGCCGGGCTCGGTCGGGAAGACCTGTTCGCCTGG
>DATHOI010000586.1:0-8627 GCA_035485095.1 Polyangiaceae bacterium
CCTCCGAAGCCACCACCTCCGAAACCGCCCCCACCAAAGCCGCCGCCCCAGCGGCCACCGCCACCGAAGCCGCCACCTCGCCCGCCCCGGGCGCCGAGCAAGAGGACCGGGATCAGGAACGGCGCGAGGAACAGGAGCAACGCGAACCAGGCGAACGGACTCGACCGCGGTTCCGGCGGTGGCTCGCTCAACGTCCCAGGGGGCAGCTGAGCCGTCGGATCTTCGCCCGCGGCCTGAGCCATCAATGCGCCGAACGCTTGCTCTAACCCGGCCTCCACGTGGCCCTCGCGCAGCGCTGGCGAAAGCAGATTGCGAATCACGCGCGACGAGAACGCATCCGTGACAACGCCCTCCAAGCCGTAGCCGACCTCGATGCGAAGTTTGTGGTCGTTCTTGACGACCAACAGGAGGAGCCCGCTGTCTTTGCCTTTTTGGCCTAATTTCCAGGCCTCCACGACGCGGATCGAGAAATCCTCCAGCGCGTCACCATTCAACGAGTCGATGGTCAGGAGCGCAAATTGACGGCCTGTCTTCTGCTCGTAGGCGACCAGCTGCGCCTCGAGCCGCGCCCGTTCGTCGGGCGAAAGCATGTTCGCCGTGTCGTTGACGTGCGCTTCGAGCTTGGGCACGTCACGCGCCTGCGCGACGGCTGGCCACTGTACGAGCAACGCGAGCAGTGCACTAAATAGCCAGAGCAGCAATCGAGACGTACGCTCGACGCTCTGCAACCTTGGTCGAGAGCGAGACACGACTGGGTGAGTCATGAGACTCCCAAAAGCGCTGCTCAGAACTTCACTTCTGGAGCGTTCTCGGCTCCGGGCGCGGCTTCGAACGTCGGACGCACGCTCTTGTGGCGCATCGACGCACCGATGCTCGTCGGAAACTTTTGCACGAGCGCGTTGTACTCCGCTACGTCATCGATGTAGCGCTTGCGCGCGACCGTGATGCGGTTCTCGGTGCCTTCTAGTTGGGCCTGCAAATCACGATACGAGTCGGTCGCTTTCAGTTGCGGATATTGCTCGGCCACCACGAGCAGCCGAGACAGCGAGCCACCGAGCTCGTTTTGCGCGGCTTCGAACTTCTTCAGCTTCGCCGGATCGTCGATGGTCGAGCTGTCGACCTTCAAACCGGCCACTTTCGAGCGGGCCTCGACCACCTTGGTCAGTGTGTCTTGCTCGAATTGGCCGGCGCCCTTGACGACGTTGACCAGGTTGGGCACGAGATCCGCGCGACGCTTGTACTGATTTTGGACCTCTGCCCAACTCGCCTTCACCTGCTCGTCACGGTCGATCACGTCATTGTAGCCGCAGCCTACGAGGGACAGGCTCAACGTGACCGCGAGCAGCAGCGAGCTCAGCAGCCGAAATACACGCCACTCTCCGACTCCGCGACAAACGCGACCTTTTTCCATCCTACAGTGTCCATAAGTCTGCGCGCGGCGCCGGGCAAGGCGTCAATTCCTCGGGGCCAGCGAAAATGGCGAGTGGCTTGACGAATCTCGACAATCGAGTCTCGACAAGCCAGACCAGGGCGCACGGAGCCGCGGTTCACGGAGGCGGCCGCGCAAAGTGCGACACGGGGAACGCCTGCGGCTCATCACTTGCTGGCGAGCGGCCAGAGTAACCGAGCGCCGACAGATCGATGCCCCGAGCACTCAGGCCATCTGCATCGTCGTAGCGTAGCGTGACGACCAGAGCCGGATGCATTTGCGACGCGCGTTCGAAGGACACCGAGCCCACGACGCTTTCACGCGTCTCGCCGAATTCGGTGCCCAGATTGTTCACGCTGCCGCCGCGTTCGAATTCGTCTCGCGGGGCAGCCTTTGCGGCCTCACGCCGTGGAGAGCTGTCTCGGGTGCTCGCACCGCCGGCGCTTGCTCCGCTCGCTGGAGCCGATGCCCGCGGCTGCTTCATGGCTGGGCTTGGCGCCGATGGCTCGCTGCGCGCGCCTTGCGCGTCGAAGCGGGGACTGTATTGGTGGTATGGCGCGGGTTGCGGCACACGCCGGCGCACGACGGGTTCTGGCTGACGCGCGCGCTCGGGAAAAAACGCGACGCCGATCACGCCCACATTTTGGGGCGTGCCCATGCGCGCAGAATAGCTGTCCTCGGGGCTCGTGAAGCGGAACGTGGCCACCTCCTCGAGGCTGCGCCGGAAGCCTTCGACGAGCACCGAGCCATACGGTGCGATCACGTAGCCACGCCCGTTCACGTAGTCGCCCGGATCGCCGCTCACGGCGTCGCGACCATCGACGCTCACCACGGCTTCGATCCGTTGCGCCGTCGGGTTCTGCACGCGAATGTTGTAACGCAACCCGGGCTCACCCAAGAGATAGCTGCGACCGTCCTTTTGAAATGTGGGGAGCGCGTTGCCGTTTTCGTCCTCGACCGTGAAAGAGTACGGAGGCGGGCTCGGGCGCGAGCGCCAAAACGGCGGGCGAGCGTCAGCTCGCGTGCAGCACGCTAGATACAAAGCAGCCACGGCAAGAACCGCAAGCAGGTAGCGAAATGTGCGCGAAGCCAATCCGTCCTCCAAATTTCAGGGGCTGTGGGCGGATACGCGGCAGCCGAACGGAAGATCTGAGCGCGACGACTTTTCGCCCGAGCTAGTGAGCGCGCGCGAGCACGATCAGCCCAAGCAAGACGAAACCGAGCCCGAGCGCGAAGAGTCCGACCAGAAGGGCCAAAAAGCGCTGTGGCGCGACGCGCGGCACCAATTCGGATTCGAGATTTTCGTGCAAGTGCCGCGCGATGTCGTGCTCCGCGGCGCGCACGCGCAGCACCAACAGCACGACACTGAGCGCGAACGCCAGCGCGATGAACGCAGCAGTGAGCCAACGCACTTTCGAGCGCCGCGCTTGCTCACGAGCGAAGGCCGCCGGTAAACCGTCGAGCAAGAGCGTGTCCGGAACGTCGAAGGTCTGCGCGGGCTCGGCGCCGGCATCGAGCGGCCAACCGATCGCGGCGACGGTATTCTGATCGACCTCACTCGAGACCACGAGCCACGCAGGCCGTGGCACGGTCGCCAAAGTAGCGGAAGCAAACGAGCCCCCCCGACTGTCTGCCTGGAGCGCGAGCACGCCGCCGGAAACTCGCTCGGAATCAGTGACGAGCGAAAAAAAGGCTTCGCTTCGCGGCACCGCGCTCTCGACGCGAATGCCCGTGGCGGTACGGAGCGCGTGAAAACCGCCCGGAACCACGGGCACGCCACTCTCGAGCATGCCGCTTGCTCCGTCAGAGCTGAGCGCTTCCGCGTGCACGGTCGGATTCAGCTCCGTCGCGTCGAAGCTCACGTACGCGAGCCCGCGCGCGTCGCTCAGCAAATTCTCGACACCGCTCAGCTGCGCGCCGTCCGCGCTGAGCGTGAGCTTGGCGCCTGGCTCCGGATTTCCGCCCCGCTCGACGCGCAAGCACAATCGATCCGCGGAGCCGACCACGAACGTGCCGCGCTCGGGCGCGATGCTGAGCACGAGCTTGCCCTGAGCGCGGCCGCGGATGAAACCTCCGCGACGACGCGCACGAGCCGCCCAGCGAGCCACACTGAGCGAGATACTTCCGCTCGCGAGCTCCGCTCCAACCGCGTCACGCACGTCCAGCGCGATAGGCTCGTGATTGGGGGACCCGAGCGCAAGCGCGACCTCCGCGACACCCGAGGTTGCCTGAGCAACCGAGGCCAGCGCGCGAGCACCGCCCTGCGTGATGGCTTGAATCGCAACTGGGCCGGGCCACGCTGGGCTCTCGTTCTCTCCGTCGCGGGTCACTGTCTCGATCCGCAGCGACAATGTCGAGATGCCCTCGGTCGGTCCGCCGTACACTCGCACACCGGTGATCTTTCGCGGCACGCCAGCGACGAGCAAAGCGTACGCGACGACCAGAACCGTCACGAGCGGCAGAGCCAAGGACCAGGCTCGACTCACGAATTTTCCATTTCTGGAGATATGCTAGCCTCCGCGGCGCAAAACTATGGCGGACGTCAAGAAAGCAAAGGGAAAAAAAGCGGCTCAGTCGAAGCGCATCCGCAAAGAGCGGCGCTTCTCGCCTGAAACCACCTACGCCTCACGTGTCTCGATCGCCGGCGGCATGCTCGGCGCGCTCGTGCTCGGTGCTGGCGTGTACGGCCAATGGCTGAGCGAGAATCCGCGCGCGATCGCGCCGTACTTGTTCGGCGTGGGCGCGGTCGGGCTGGGCGCTGCACTTTGGTTCGGGGACGCGGGCGCGCTGCCACTGCGCGTCGGGGACGCGGGCATCGCGATCGAGAAGGGCACTGAGCTGACTCGGCTCGCCTGGTGCGACATCGAACGCGTCTTCACTGAACGCGGCGAGTTGATCGCAAAAGGTAAGGAGCTCACGCTGCGCATCCCGATCGCGGCACACCGAGCCGCTGTCGCCTGGATCTTGAGCGAAGGCACGAAGCGCGTACCGAACGCCATGGACGTGAAGCGCTCCAGCTTGGCGGGGTTGCCCGAGCCCAAGGACAGCGACGGCGATTTCGTGGTCATCGAGGGGCTACAGATTGCCGGCCGCCATTGCGCCGCGAGCGACAAGCCCATCTCTTTCGAGCGTGACGCGCGGTTGTGCCCAGTCTGTGGTCAGGTCTACTTGAAGGACCAAGTGCCGAAGAAGTGTGTCACCTGCGACAGCGAGCTCGGCGCCCAGGCGATTGAAGCCTGAGCGCGCATGTCGCTGACCTCGCTCAGAACATCGAAGTTCGAGCTTGAACTTCGAACTTCACTGGAGGCGGCCTCGACGCCGAAGGCTGGGTCGCCTTCGGGCGTCACTCGTGACCATCAACCCCTGGCAGGCGCGCTCAGCGGCGACGGCCGAGCAGGCGGAGCAGGTATAGGAACAGATTGATGAAGTCGAGGTACAGGACCAACGCGCCCTGCATCGCGACCTTGGTCTGAGCTTGCGGGTCGCTAACGCTCGCGCCGTACTGCTTGAGCTTCTGGGTGTCGTACGCGGTCAGCAGGGTGAACACGAGCACGCCGACGAAGGTCGTCAGCCAGTAGATCATCGGGCTGTGCAGGAACAGGTTCACGACCGACGCGATGATCAGGCCGACGAGGCCCATGATGGCGAAGCTGCCGATGCCCGATAGGTCCCGCTTAGTGGTGTAGCCGTAGGCGCTGAGCGCTGCGAAGCTGCCGGCACTCACGAAGAACGTGCTGCCGATCGACGACGCGGTGTAGGCGAGGAAAATGACGGACAGAGTCAGCCCGTTCACGATCGCGTAGGTGAAGAACAGTGCGGCAGCGGCCGGCGTGCTCAGACGCCGAGCCAGCCCGGAGAATGCGAGCACCATCCCGACCTCGCCAATCATCAACCCGTAAAATACGATCGGGTTGCCGACGATGGCTCGAACCAGCGTTTCACTGGAAGCGACGATGGTCGCGGTCACTGCGGTGGCGAAGAGGCCGCCCGCCATGAACGCGTAGACCTTGCGCAGGAAAGCACTGCTGTCACTAGCGGTCTGAGCTTGGCTCAGATTCGGCGCGTATGGATTGTACGGATTCATGTTCGTAACCTTCCAACGTTTGGAGATGCCGGAATCATCCCAGCGAGGCGGGCCGGACGCAAACAGCGAAAAAAACGGGCTCTGCTTCGACTTTTTGGCCCGAATCCGGCACTCGACGTTTGCCGCCAGCGCGGACTTCCGAACGTCATAACCACTGTGCCGAAGAAATCAATCCAGCTGGAGCGTCTCGACCTCGACGATCGGGCGCGTACCGGACAGGTCCTCGAGCTTGCGCCGAGCCGCGCGGCGCACGAACTCCGCGAGGGTCATGCCGCGCCCACGGTGGAAGGTTTCGACCGAGCGGGCAATTTCACGCGCTACGGCTCGCAGCGCGGCCTCGTCACCGTCCACCAAAGGCACGCCGCGAGTGCGCACCGCGGGCGGAGCCGCGAGCTTGTCGTTTTGTGCGAGCGCCAGCGAGACGAACGCGATGCCGAAGCGGCCGAGCTCGAGCCGACGCTGATGCGTTTCACTGGACAGCGCCTCGCCCCCCATGGCGATCGCGATGCGACCGTGCGGAACAGCGCTGTCTTTCCAAAGCTTTTGTCCGTCGCACACGACGGGTGTGCCGTTTTCGACGACAGCGGTCTCGGTCACGCCCAGTTGCCGCGCCAGCTCCTCGTGGCGTTGCAAGTGATGTAGCGTGCCGTGCACGGGCAAGAAACAATTCGGGCGGCACAGCTCGATCATCCGACTCTGTTCGCTGCGCCCGGCGTGGCCGCTGGTGTGCACACCTGGATCACTGAAGCGGGTCTTCAGGGTGATACCCGCGCGGAGCAGATCGTTCATCATCGCGAACACGGGTCGATCATTGCCGGGGATGATGCGGCTCGAAAAAATCACGGTGTCACCCTCGGCCAATTTCAAGAGCGGGTGCACACCGATGGACAGCCGCTTGAGCGCCGAATTGCGCTCGGCTTGCGTACCGCCGGCCAGCACCAGCACGCGCTCACGCGGCAGTTGGGCCGCCTGTTCGCCCGACACGACGAGATCACTGGGCCATGACACGCGGCCGATTTGCGAGGCGATGGCGTATTGCGTCTCGAGGCTGCGCCCGAATAGACACAATTTTCGGTTCGTTCTACGCGCTATCTCGCCGAGCAGGATCAGGCGTTGGATGTTGCTGGCGAACATCGCGATCACGACCCGCGCGGGCGCTTCACGTACCAGCTCCTCGAGCGCATGGCCGACCTCGCGCTCGGATCCGGCGCGCACCGGCACGTCGATGTTCGTGCTGTCGCTCAGGAGCAGCGAGATCCCTTGATCACCGAGCTCGGTGAGCCGCGCTTCATCGGTCGGCTCGCCGTCGGGAGGATCGGGGTCGAAATTGAAGTCGCCCGTGTGCAGCATGCTGCCAACCGCGGTGCGAATGTGCAGCGCGCTCGCCTCGACGATTGAATGAGCCACACGCACGGGCTCGATCGTGAACGGGCCGACCTGGTACTCTTGGCCGGCATGTGCCTCGCGAAAATCCAGCTCGCTCGACGCGAAGTCGTGCTCAGCGAGGCGCTTCTTCGCGATGCCGAGCGCGTGCGGCGGCCCCCACACGGGTAGCTCCAGCTCCGACAACAAGTACGGTAAGGCGCCCACGTGATCTTCATGGCCGTGCGTGATGAACACACCGCGCACACGCTCACGCTGGGCGAGCAGCCAACTGAAGTCCGGATGCCAAACGTCGATGCCCACGTCGTCATCCGCAAACGCCGCCCCGCAGTCGACGACGACGATGCCGTCCGACTGCTCCAACGCGAAGCAGTTCATGCCGATTTCGCCGAGGCCACCGAGTGGCACGATGCGGATCTGAGCTGGCTCGGAAATGGAGGAACCTTGCACGCCGCTGCTGGCGCCTATTTGGGGTGAAGCCGAGCTGTGGGGTGTAGCACGTCTGCCAAGCGGGCCAGATTTGTCAGCACCGCCGGCTGGTGATAGAGCGGGCGTAGCTCGAAACGCGGAGTATCGCCGTGGCAGAAATCAAAGCCGTCAATCCTGAAGAAGCCATGGAACTGCTGAGCCAAGGGCACGTGTACGTGGACGTGCGAAGCGAACCGGAGTTCGAGGACGGGCATCCAGCTGGCGCGCTCAACGTGCCGCTGCTCAATGCGGGTCCGGTCGGGCTCGTGCCCAATCCGGAATTTTTGACCGTGATGGAGGCAGCGTTCGGCAAGGACGAGCCGCTCGTGATCGGCTGCAAAGCGGGCGGGCGGTCGAAGCGAGCCGTGGAAATACTCGCAAAAGCTGGGTTTTCCAGGCTCTCCGATCAAGTCGCCGGCTTCGACGCAGGGAAGGACGCCTTTGGGCGTGCGCTGCCCGGTTGGGGGCGCACGGCGCTGCCCGTGGGCAAGGGCAAACCGCCGGGGCAAAGCTACGCCGACGTAAAACAGCGAAAGCCGCGCTAATACGACTTCCCGGAACTCCGAAGCCGAGGTGCTATCGCGCGCGGCTCCAGCTAGCGGCACGCCCGAGCCTCTGTTAGACGGCCGCGAGATGATCCCGCGCTACACGCCCAAGGCATTCGCCGAGCTCTGGTCCGACCAAACCCGTTACGGCATTTGGCTCGATGTGGAGCTGGCCGCGTGCCAGGCCATGGAGACCGAGGGCCTCGTGCCCAAAGGCACCGCCGCCTCGATCCGCGCCAAGAACATTACGCTCGACCCAAGCAAAATCGACGAGATAGAGCGCACCACGCGCCACGACGTGATCGCGTTTCTGACGCATGTCGAACAGCTCGCAGGTGAGCCCGCGCGTTGGCTGCACCGCGGCATGACGTCGAGTGACGTGCTCGACACGAGCTTGGCCATTCAGCTCGCGCGCGCTGCAGATCTGTTGCTCGAGCGCACGGACCGGCTGATCGCCGCCTTGGCCACGCGCGCCAAGGAGCACGCGCGCACGCCACAAATCGGGCGCTCGCACGGCATCAGCGCCGAACCGGTGACGTTCGGCATCGTGCTTGCGGGACATCTGGCCGAAATCAAGCGCGGCCGCTTGCGCCTGACCCGCGCTCGTCAAGAGATCGCCGTCGGCAAGATCGCTGGTGCCGTGGGCACGTACGCGCACCTGTCACCCGCGCTCGAAGAGCGCGCGCTCGAGAGCCTGGGGCTCGCACCTGAAACCGTG
>DATHOI010000587.1:0-12749 GCA_035485095.1 Polyangiaceae bacterium
AGGTCTGGGCCGAAATGAACTTCAAGCAGCCCACGAGCATCCACTCCCTCACAGTCTATGAAAACCCCGAGTTCCCCGACTCATGGCCAACGGAGTCATTGATTCAGGTCTGGGACGAAGCAACGCAACGTTGGAAAACCGCAAAACGCGGCGTATTTCTGCGCGGCCCAGTCGCGACCTATGCGCTAGACCTGCAGCGGGTAACCAAGCTCCGGTATTTGCCCTGGAGCAACTACTTCCGTAACTTTCACACCAGCGAGATCGAGCTTCGATAACCACTGGACGGCGGCGGCTCGTCGATTTTGATTCCGCGACTAATTCGGCAAGATAAGCTCTGCGCTGCAACGCGATGGACCCGATAGCAACCAGGCCGAGCGCAGCCCGCCGACGCAGACGGCGCCTCGAGAAGCGACGCCAGACAGAGTGGGGGGATTCGATTTGCGAAGTCCTGCTCGTGATCGTCGTCATCGGTTCAGCGCTGGCGATCGGCACCGTGCACATTCCCGCATTGCTAGCCATCTCTGCACTTGCTTTGGTTGGTGGCACGCTTGGAGCGATGGCTCTTCGGCGAGTGCCGAAGCCAGCGCTCGTACTCGCCGCGCTGGGGCTGTTCTCCGCCTTGCAGGCGATCCCTCTTCCCGCTGGCTTGGTGCACCGCTGGTCGCCTGTCTCCGCGGACGTCTGGTCGCGCTGTTTAGTCCCATTCGGTGAACCGACGCTCGGCAGCTTTCCGCTTTCGCTCGACGCCGGCGCTTCCATCGCCGAGGCGCTGAAGTGGCTCACTTACGCCTCCGTCTATATCATGGCGAGTCGGGTGCGCTCGCGTCGCAACTCTGCGTGGCTCGCGGCTTTGCTGCTCGGTTCTGCCACGCTGGTAACGCTCATCACCTTGATGCACGGCGTCGCCGATCTCGACACGCTGTACGGAGTGTACCGACCTGATTTCACGGTCGGCCGCTGGGGCATGGGGCCGCTCTTGAACTCGAACAACCTGGCAGGATACGCCATCCTGGGGCTGTTTTCGGGTGCGGGACTCTTGCTCAGTGGCCATTCCGCCCTGCCTCGTTTGCCAGTGACGATCGGGCTCGGCATCATCTCCACGGCGCTCTGTCTGTCCGGATCGCGCGCGGCCGTTCTGAGCGTGCTCATGGCTGGCGGCGTGACCCTCGTTTGGCTGATCACAGTGCAACGGTTCCGCTTCTCTGCTCGGCATTTGGTCTGGGGAGCGGCACCTTTTCTGGTTGGAATCGTGGTGGCCATCGGGCTCGGCACGGCCAAAGACCTGGGCGAGCTTGCAACGCTCGACGCGCGGCGGAAAGTCGTGGTCTGGATTTGGTCCATGCCGATGATCCGCGAGCACGCACTGTTCGGAGTGGGACGCGGCGCGTTCGAAACTGCGTTTTCGCCGTATCGCCAGGCCCTCGACTACGATTGGACGGTCGTTTTCTCGCACGCGGAGAACTTCGTCGTGCAGTGGATCGCGGAGTGGGGAGTTCCCGTCGGGCTTGTTGCGGTCGTCGTTGTCGTTGGTCACGTGTTGCGCGAGTGGCACGGCAACAGGAGCGATCGACTGCGCTTCATGTTGATGACCGGGCTCGGCGCTCTACTCGTGCAAAATCTTGCCGACTTGGGACTGGAAATCCCTGCCGTAGCCATCGCTGCTGTCGTGGCACTGACGGCGGGCGAGCGCCCCGCCCTTCGGCCTCCTGCTCAATCCGCGAGGCTCGGGTTGACCGCTTTGGCAGCATCTGTTCCTGCCGCAGCCATATGGTTGGCCGCCATCGTCTGGTCGACCTCGCCAGTCGAGCAAGAGCGTCGTGAGATGTCGCTCGCCTACCGCGAGCTCCCAGTCAACAACGCGGATGAACGCACTCAATTCCGCAGCCAGCTTCGTGAAGCCACGCTGCGCCACCCGGGAGAGTCATTTTTCCCACTGCTGGGCTCGCTCGTGGCGGCGCGAACCGGCGACGGCAAGCCACTGCCTTGGATCGCGCGCTCACTAGAGCTCGCACCCGCAAACGGTCGCGTGCACCTCGTGCTCGCCGAGCTCCTGGAAGCGCACGGTGCAACCAGCCAAGCCATGCTGCATCTGCGTTTCGCTGCCCAATACGATCGTACGCTTGAAAGCGCGGCGGGCGCTCACGCAGTGAGCTGGGCTCATTCCATAGACGCGCTGATGCAAGCGATCCCAGACGGTCCCCCAGGGGAGCGAATGCTGGTCGACGCTTGCGCCAGAGAGCAACATATCGATTTCAAAATCGACTGCTTCCGTCGAGCAACCCTGCGCGATCCGGCTGCTCCTGAAGCTCAGGGGCGGCTCGCGGAGTCTCTGATATTCGCGCTCAGCTCAGCGCAATGGCCGTGTAACGCTGCTCTAAGCGAAGGCTGTTCCGTAGAGGCCCAGCGCGCGATAGGGGTGATGGCGAAAATCGAGCCTAGGTCCTGGCGCCCAGGCTACTTCATGGCCAAGCTACTCTTCGCGCGCGGGGATGCCAAAGGCGCGGCCCAGCTACTGGCGCGGGTGTGTCCATCCAGCACAGAGGGCGATGAGTGCGCGCGCGAAGCAGTCAAGACTGCCATCAAGAGCGGCTTGAACGATGCCATTTCGACGGCGGTCAAGGGGTATGCAGCGCGTGCATGCGACAGCAGCACGTCGTGCGCTGATGCCTTGGATTGGCTCGGAAGCACCCTCGATGCGGATGGCAGGCTTGCGCTCGCCGTCACCTTTTATACGAAGGCTGCCGAAACCGATGCCTCAGCCGGTCGATGGCTCAAAGTGGCTGATCGTGCTGCACAAGGTCACCTCTACAGTGTTGCCAATGCCGCACTGGACCGAGCCGACCGAAGTCCGGATGCCACGCCGAACACCCGAGCTCACACCCAGCAGCTGATGCAGCGCGTAGCGCGAGCAACCGGCGCGGGAACTCTCTAGCTGGCCGGAGTTTCGGTCTGCGCTGTGTAGGGCGCGTAGTAACCCGAATAGTAGTAGCGCTCGCTCGACGACACGGCGTTCAGTACGAAGCCAGCACAATTGGCTCCGACATCGCGCAACGAGCGCACGGCTCGCTTCGCCGCGTCGCGGCGAGTGGTCAGCGCTCTTACTACGAGCACCGTTGCGTCCACCCGCGTCGATAGAATCACGCCATCAGTCACCAAACCGATTGGCGGGCTGTCGATGACAACTCGGTCGAATTCGGCGCGCAGCTCTTGCAGCACCCGACCAAATGCTTCGCTATGCATCAGATCAGCAGGGTTGGGCGGAGTCGGTCCTGCGCGGAGAATCCAAAGGTTCGATACTTGAGTTTCGACGACGAGCGACGGCAGCTGGCCGGGTTCCAACAGTGCAGTCGTGACCCCTTTGTCGTTCAGCTCGTTGAACACCTTGTGCACGCGCGGCTTTCGCAGATCGCAGTCGACCAGGCAGACGCGCTGACCGGTCTGCGCGATCGCGATCGCAATGCTCGCGGCGACCGTAGTTTTACCTTCCGCTGGCCCAGCGCTGGTCACCAATAGACAGCGGTAGGGGTTGTCGGGAGACATGAACATGAGATTCGTGCGAATCGCGCGAGCCGCCTCGGCCACGACACTCTTGGGGTGGGTGTGCACGAGCAACTCGGGACTTGCCTGAGCCGTATTGGCTGCAGCTGCAACTGGATCGTCCTCCTGCTTTTTGCGCGCGCGCCGACGACCGTAGTAGTAGCCGAGGTTCAGCGCACTCCCTTCACGCGTGACGTCGGGAAGCGAACCCAGCACCGCGAGACCGAGCTCCCGCTCGATGTCCTCCGAGTTGCGCACCGTGCGGTCCATCATTTCGCGACCCGCGGCGCCGGCGAAACCGAGCAGCAGACCCATCGCGATGCCCACCGCGAGATTGGTCGAAGTCCGCGGGAATACCGGCGCTACCGGCTTCAACGGACGGTCCAAGACACGCACGTTATTGAACGGCGCCATCTTCGCCAGACCGCTCTCGGTGGACCGCTCGAGCACCATGCTGAAGAGCTTTTCGGTGTTCTCTTTCGAGCGCTGCAACCGGCTGTATTCGAGCTCCTTGAGATTCAACTGCAACGCCTCTTGCCGCGCCGCCTCGTACAATGACGTCAGGCCGCTCAGCTGGTGATTGACGGTGACGAGCTCCATCTGAGCGCCGTTCTTGATGTTCTGGATCTCCTGAATGATAGCGGCACGGGTGGACCCCACTTGAGCGTTGATCCGTTGCACATCCGGATGGTTGTCGCCCTTACCTCCCGCTTTGAGCATGGCCGCCTCTTGCTTCGCGGTGACGTACGCGCTGCGAAGCTGGCCGAGAGTCTCATTTGCTACTAGCTCAGTCGCGGGTATCTCCGAGGGATCTTGCGGGTCAACGCTCTTCAGCACCGCTAGACGCGCCGCAACCGCCTCCTTCTTAGACTTCAGTTCGGTCAGGTTGCTATTGAGCTGCTGGATCTCTGCGCGCACCATATTGGCTTGGTCATCATACGAGACCGAGAGCAGGTTGTACTTGATCTTGAAGTCATGGAGACTCATCTCCTGAGACTCGAGATCCGTTTTCAGCCGAGTGAGCTGAGTGTCGAGCCATTCCACCGTCTTGTTGGTGGCATCCATGCTCGTGTCGAGGTTCTGCTCGACGTAGGTGTCGACTACGGCGGACAACACGCGCTGGGCGCGCGCCGGATCCGCATCAGTGTACTTCACTCGCGCGAGGCGGCTGTCTTGAATCGGCTCGACCTTCAGCCGAGCGCGTAGCGTCTCCGCGGCGTCCTCCAGTGATACATGCACCGAGGCCGATGCCGATCCGACTTGATTCGTCAAGAACGCGCTGTCCATCGTGAGGCCGAGCTTCTTCGCGACTAGCTCCGCGACGCGCCGCGACGTGATCACCTGATATTGAGTGGCGAAATACTCCTGATTGCTCCAGTAGCTGTCCGAGCCCGACTCTGTGCTTTGTTGGTGACCCAAGGGGGTCAAGGGCTGCGGGTCGAGCTGTACAGTCGCGGCGGCCTCGTAAATCCTAACCTGATTCGACGTGTAAACCGAGGCAACGACGACGGAGGCCACGAAGATGCACACCATGATCGGCCAGTGCTTGCGCACGGCTCGAAGGAAAAGCGCCGGCGAAAACGCCTGTTCAGCCTCGGCGGATGCTCCCGACGCCGGAAATTGTGATGGAATCATGAGATTTTTGCTTTAGCTTGGAACTGCAATCGGCGATGACGGCATCTCGGCTTCGTCGAGCAACGCAACGGGCAGCAGCTCACTTCCAAATGTGAGCAGCGCGCGGGACAGCTCGTCGACCAAGATCTGCAGCAGCACGTCGACCTGCGGCGCGGGGTCTTCCAGATCGCTGTTCCAGCGGAACCGCAGACTCGCGATCGAGGCAGAGCCCCGCCCGATGGGAAACACCATCTCGACTAGATCCCGCGAGGCGCAATCCGCGCCGGACTTGCTCCAGCAGTGCGCGTGCTCACCAGCCTTACCAGATGCGAGTACCTCCACGCACAGGATGCTCGTCTCGTTCGTGAGCCGCTCGAGAACGTTCAACGCGCCATCTTCGCCAGAGGCCTTCGACAGCGCGACGATCAGGCGCGGAATGACTCGCCTGAGGTTCTCCGTGAACGGATCGCGCAGGCGAGACTTCTGGCGCTTGCGAAAATGAAGGTATTCGAAGTACCCCAGAAATCGAACGAAACCCACGAACACGAGCGACACCGAAAGCAACGCCACGCCAACGTGCCAGCTTCGTCCCAGGGACACGGCGATAGCTCCTGCCGCGAGCAGGATCGAAATCCCGTACAAGAACATGACCGCACGCCGATGAGTCAGCCCGAGATCCAGCAGCCGGTGGTGCACGTGCCCGCGGTCGGCCGAGAAAATCGGACGCCGCTCGAGCAGCCGGCGGAACATCGAAAACAACGTATCGAAGATGGGCACACCCAAGGCGAGTACCGGCACGAGCAAAGACACCGCGGTCGAAGCCTTCTGCTGCAGCCCACCGCCGCCCCCCGCGAGCGCAGTGGTGGCCAGCACGAAGCCGAGGAAGTAACTCCCCGAATCGCCCATGAAGATCCGCGCCGGGTTGAAATTGAAGAACAGAAACCCGACTAGCGCTCCCATCAGCGCAGCCATGGTCAACGCTACGAATACGGAGCCCGAGATGCTAGCGATGACGAAACTGGTGAACGCTGCAAAGAACGAGACACCGGCAGCAAGCCCATCGAGCCCGTCGATTAAGTTCACCGCGTTGGTGACGCCGACGATCCAGAGGACGGTCACGGGCAGCGCGAACGCGCCCATTTGGAGCGTACCGAACAGCGGCAACTGAATGGCCTGAATCTCAAAGCCGCACGCAAAGGCGAAGGCAGCGACCACAATCTGCGCGGCCAACTTGTAAAGCGACCGCATGCCACGCGCGTCGTCCAATGCACCGACTGTGCAGATGACGGCGCCGCCGACTACCACCGTTACGATCTGCAACAAGTTACCGTGAAGCGCCCGCGTCACCATCGGATCGCGTAGAGCCAACGAGACGACCGGAACTGCCCAAGCGAATGCCAGGGCAATCCCGCCGAGACGAGGAACCGTTCGGCCATGGACGTGCCGGCCACCTGGCGTGCTGACCGCGCCGATGCGCAATGCAAAGCGACGAACCAGCGGTGTCACGAGCACGCTCAAAAAGAGCGCCACCAGACAGGCTACGACGTAACTTTTCATGGCCAATGGTTCCCAGACCGTGACGTTCGTTGCAGCGAGGAGCGTGAACGTTCGGGCGCGGCGACATTATCTCAAGTGCAAAAGAGCGTCCAGCCGCCCTGATTCCGGCCACACTGAATGCGTGACTAGAATCCCTCACGCTTGTATATGCGACAGCAATGCAACGCGTGGTGCTGGTTTCCGGCGACTTCGTGCGCACTGGCGGCATGGATATGCCTAATTTCGCGGTTGCGCAGCAGCTCGCTGAGTGTGGCGTCTCTGTGCAATTGGTTGCCTTCCGCGTCGCTGACGAGCTCACGAAACATTCGAACGTTCAGTGGCACAAGGTCCCCAAACCGCTGCGATCGTATTTTCTCGGCTTGCCGCTACTCGATCGCGTAGGGCGAAGCGTGGCCCGAAAGAGTATGGCTCGCGGCGGTCGCGTCATTGTCAACGGTGGCAACTGCCAGATCGGCGACGTGAACTGGGTGCACTACGTTCACGCCGCTTACGAGGCGACCGCTCGCGTATCATTGGTTCGGCGCGCACAAGCCGCGCTTAGTCATCGGCTCAGCGTCGAGCAGGAACGGTCCGCCTTGCTCAAGGCGCGAACCATCATCGCCAATTCGGAACGCACCCGGCGTGACCTCACGGACAAGCTCGGCATTGATGACTCGCGCATTCGCACCATCTACTACGGCATCGATCCTGAGCGGTTTTCGCCGCCCAGTGAGCAGCGCCGACGATCGTTGCGTGAGCAATTTGGTTTGCCCGACCGGCCGCAAGTCGCATTCGTGGGAGCGCTCGGCGATCGCCGAAAGGGCTTCGACACGTTGTTTGCTGCATGGTCGTCCCTGTGTCGAGATCCAAGTTGGGAGTGTGACCTCGTAGTCGTTGGGCGAGGTGCGGAGCTGGACCTTTGGCGAGAGCGGGCGCGCGCCGATGGAATTCAGACGCGCGTCCGATTTCTGGGCTTTCGCAACGATGTGCCGGACGTACTCGCCGCGTGCGACGCGCTCGTCGCCCCAACACGCTATGAGGCGTACGGGTTGGGCGTGCAAGAAGCGCTCTGTACCGGGATCCCCGCACTCGTCAGCGCCAGCGCGGGAGTCGCCGAGCGCTATCCCTCGGCGCTGTCGGAGTTGTTGCTGGACGACCCGAGCAACGCCGCTGCCCTCGAGGCGAGTTTGAGGAACTGGCGGCATCACCATGAGCGATTGCTCGACGCCACACGCCATCTCGGAGCGCAGCTTCGGCAGCGAACCTGGACCACGATGGCCCAGGACGTCCAGTCCTTGATCGATTGACCGGAGCCACCTTCCCCCCGGCGTTCCTAAGTCATCCAGTTCCGTAGTTCAGGATTCGCGATGCTGTCACCGAAGCCGACGCATGTGCATCGTATTCGGCTCGAGCAGCACGGCCAACATCCGCCCGCAATTCGGGGTTCTGGAGTGCCCTGACGGCAGCCGCGGCAAACGCCCTCCGGTCGAGCGGCGCTAAAACGCAGATCTCGCTCCATGCGATGTCGTCGCGTGTTTGAACTCCCTGCGTCGTGACGACGGCTCGGCCGTGCTGCAAGGCCGCCATCACCGTGCCCTTCCGCGCGCTCACGCCCTCTATGAGCGGGGCCAAAACTAGTTTCGCGACTTGAAGCCAGAGCGAGACCTGCGGCGCGGCAACGTAGCCGAGCGCTTGAACGCGAGCACCGAGTCGCGCGAGCGAGGGACGAAGTCGCCGAAGCCTCTCTGAATCCATCCCCACGACGACCAGCCCCGCGTCTGGCGCGATTTTTAGCAGCTCGACGAACGCCTCTTCTACGTAATCGAAGAGCACCGAATCGTGGCCGGTTCCGAAGAACAGAATCGTCGGCGCGGGCACCGAGTTGCCGTCCGCGGTCAGTTCCGCGGCGGGATCCGGGCTGGGATGTAAGGGAATATTCGAGCAAATGCGGATCGTGTGAAAGCGGGGTGCAGAACGTGGCATGCCTTGAGCCCACGAAAGGCGCGTGCCTTCGTTCGAAAACAAAACAGTATCGCAGCTGCGGCTCAAAAGCAGGAACTGCGCGACTTGTATCGCGCCGAGCGCGGCCAGCTTCAATTCACCTTTTTTGAAAAAGTAGAAAACGGGCAGGCTTGCCTCGTGAGCGAGCAGTATCACCCGACACCGAAGTCGGCTTCGCAGACCTGCAAACCAACGCGTAAAGGCGGGCGCAATCCCACCGCTGTGCGGCGCGTAAGCGAGCGGAGTGTAGGCGACGACCACCAGCTCCGGACGATACGAACGTAGCTCGGCGTCCAGAAGACCGAAGCCTCGTTCGTGAGGTCTCGCGCAAACCAGCACGTCATGCCCCGCGGAGCGCAGTGCGCTCGCCATGGCGCTCGAATGATCGCTTACCCCGCCACGGTCCGGGGGATAGTCCGCTGTGACCCACGCCACTCGCCGACCAGCACCACGGTGAATCAGTGAATCCGGAACCGAGAGATCGGCTTGCATGAGTAAACTCGAGCTACGCTAGGGGAGCTTGCCCAACCCGAGACGCCCGAGCACTGGGCGCTCGTTTCAAGCGCTGTGAGAGGCGCAGGCAAGGCACTTCAATGGTGACGTGAAGCAGGGATGCCAACGTCAGGGTGACTCCGTAAGCAGCCGCTAGACAAATGAACGAGGCCAGTTTCGAATCGGGTGCTACCCGCGTTCGCAAACCCAGAAAGAGCATTACCACCGAGGCATGAACCAAATAAATCGAGTAGGAGATGCGACCGAGCCACTGCGCTAGGCGCGCCGACAGCCAACGATGCAGAGCATCGCTGCGAATCGCCGCGTAGATCACGAGCGCGGTGAGAAAGCCCAGCACGCGCGGCAACTCCGGCTTGAAAACGAGCGCGAGGCCCATAGCCAAGAGGCACAACTGAAAGAGCCCGTCAGAAACGCGGCCGAGTGTTCGCCAGGCCGCCAGAGCTCCCGATAAGAACAAATAAAAGAACGGAATGAACCACCCCGGAGCCATCGGCCAAACCGCGTGGCTGACGATGAGGAACAGAAAAAACGTCGCCACCATGAGCCAGCCGTACGAATCAGCCCAAGCCCCTGGTCTCGATTCGCTCTGCGGATCTACCAAAAAAGACATCACGCGCATCATGGCTGCGAACACCAGGTAGAGCTGGAATTCTAGACATAACGTCCAGAATACGACGTTGAACTGGCCGAAGTGCAAGATGTCTTGCAGATAGAAAAGGTGCGCCAGCACTTTCGCGGGAGCTGCAAGCATGACTGGCTGGTGTGTGGCAGCTGCACGTATCACTGTAACCAAACCGGTCAACAGCAAGCCCACCCAGTACGGCGGATCGAGGCGCGCCGCGCGACGCACCAGGAAACGTCCGAGGCTGAAACCGTCATGCACGGCGTCACGCAAAGAGTAAGCGATCGCGAAGCCACTCACGACGAAAAACACCTGGACGCTGCCCCTGCCGTAGTCCGCGAGTCGGAGAAAGCAGCGCGACAGCCAGCTCGCATCTGGATAGATGAACAGGCCAACTGCGTGTGGCAGCACGACGGCTAAGGCCGCGAGCCCGCGAAGCGCATCGACTAGCTCGAAGCGCCCACCTTGTCCGCCGGACCTTGCAGTGCTCACGCGAGCGCCTGCTACCACGGCGAGCCAATGAATGAAATCCGTCCGGGAAACGGGACTTGGCTGCTGGTTCCTCGTAGCGCTTCAATACTCGTCGCGCTTCGACGAGTCGTAGCATTGTGTTAGCGAGAGCTCGCGCCTTCCGAGGATCCGGGTGTCGTCAGCGACTCTCGCGAGCGAACGAGGAAAAACCTCCGAAAGCGAAGCGCGGGGGTCTCCAAAAAGCGCCAGGAAATCTCTGCCAAAAAGAAGGTGGCAGCAAGCCCCAAACCCACCACGAGCACACTCAATCGCTTGCCGGAAAGACCGGCTCCATGCAGCCACGACCTGACGAACGTTTGCGCCAGTGGAATCGTCATGCCGTGAATCAGGTACACGCCGAAGCTGATCTTGCCGAGATAGCGAAGGCCCCGGTTACGAAAGGCTCGTTTCAACGATGACGGGCGCTCCGACGCGGCAAGCACGACTAGCGCCGAAAACCCCAGCGCGAGGATCGAAAACGTCAACGCATATCCGAGCGCGAGAAGGCCGCCAATTGCAGTCTGCTGCAGGATCAGGTGGTCGCCGCCAAACACCGTCACAGCTAGAACTCCGCCGACGCTGAGCGCAATCACCGACACCGGTAGACTCAAGCGTTCGACGGCCGCTCGCGCGGGTGAGTCGACGAGCAGAGCGGTCAGCGCGCCTGCGGCTAGCGTGTCGACCCTAAAGTAGGTCGTCATGTAGACCGTGGTCGGCGCCACCCCGCACGTCAATCCGATGAATCTGCCAACGGGCACAATCAGTAGGAGGGCCACGAGAAGCGAGAGCAAGCGACGCGAGTCGAGGAAACGCACGCAAAGCGGCCACAAAAAGTAGAATTGCTCCTCGATTGCCAATGACCAGGTGACGGCGACCGCCCACGGCCCAAAGCCTTTCGACCCCAACAGATTCTGAGTGAATGTCGCGTAGAACGGAAACAGCGCTGGGCCAATCCGCATTCCCTCCGGCAAGAGGCGCGTGCCGATGAACGCAAAGGCTACGATGACATAGTATAGCGGCCAGATCCTGAGCGCGCGCCGCGCATAAAAGTTGCCGAAGAAACTGGCAGAACCGAGCGCACCACGCAGAATGCGCGTGATCAGAAAGCCGGACAGGACGAAAAACAGATCCACGCCAACCCAGCCCGTTGCCGCAAACCGTCTGAACGGCCCAAGCGCCCCTGAAACGAAATGCAATACGAGGACGAGCGCTATTGCCAGCCCGCGCACACCATCGAGCTCTGTGATGTGCTTGAGCTCACGGACTCGGGCGACACTCGTGTTGGTCGCGACGACTGGACTATCGCTCTGCAGAACAGTCACGCGCGCTCACGCCTGGGAGGGGGATCCTCGGCCCGGATCCCGTTTCACGACCAGAGCCGCGCCCCCGAAGACTCTCTCCACATGTTGCATTTTGCGCAGATTTCGAGCTCGTGACCGCAACCAGCCATATGCCGCGATCTGGCATAGTGGAGCGCCTCACCGTTCCAGATCTCAGTGAGCGACTGCGTATTGAGGTCACCCACCACGTGCTCCTCGTTCCAATCGTCGCAGCAGAGCACCGCTCGCCCGTCGGCCCAGATGTTCATGTCCCGAAAAGGCAGCACACAATGCCGCCGGGCTGGAGCTGCCTCGATCGCTTGCGTCGTGGCGACCGGCTCGGGGTGCGCCCCGGCAAATATGCCTTTTTCGTCCAAACTTCCGGCGCGGTTGGTGAAACCTCCCACACCGACGAAATCAACGACGTCCTTCCACTTGTTCAGGAGTGCCTGAACCTCGTGCGCATTCTGCGGGATTGCGATCATGCCCACCCGAACCTTTGGGAATTTGAGGCCGCGAGCATCTCGCGCCCGAATCAAGCGGGCGATATTGTCCTCGATCTGATCGAGCTTGAGCCGCACGCGGATCTTCTCGAATGTCTCAGCGGTCGCTCCATCCAAGGTGATATTTAGAAAGTCCACCTCGTGGCGCAGGAAGCTTTCGATTTTGTCATCGTCCATGCGAAAGCCGTTGCTGTTGACCAAGATGCGAAAGCGATGCGACTTCGACCTGGCGTAAGCGAAGTGCTCGTCGAAACTGCGCATGGTCAGGATTTCCCCGAAGCCATTCGGGCACAGATCGGGCACGCCGAGCTCGGCCGCTTGATCGATGAGTTTTTTGAAAAGCGCCATGTCCATCGGGCGCTGCGAACGATCCATCGCCTCGCGCGGGCAATGGATGCAGCGAGCGTCACAAATCGCAGTGATTTCGACGTTGATGGCCTGCGGCCTCCGTGGCCACTGGAATGACTGCGCCGCGTCCTTGACCGTTTGGAGCGCATTGCGAGCGTGCGAGCGCCACACGGCGGGGACGTGCTCGTTCTCGATCGTACTCCTGAGTAGCCCACCGGCCCTTGCGCGGAGAGCATCCATGATGGG
>DATHOI010000588.1:0-7772 GCA_035485095.1 Polyangiaceae bacterium
AGTTGGGATACCCCGCGCTGCTGGTGCAGTAGAACGCTGCGAACTCGCTGAGGTAGTCCCGGTCGAAGTAGTGAGGCTCGACGATGACGCTGACAGCGAGCAGGTCGGCGAGGTACCAGGTTAGGTACTGACCTTGCGGCAGCTCATCGTAGAGGGTGAGGGGATCCGCTGCGTCTCGAGCTTTTGCGAATTGAAGCGACTCAGGGGTCACTTAGCCGATACTAGCTCGAAGAACCTGTTCTGGAACCTTTCCTGCGAACGCCCGGGCCCGGTCCTTTACACCTTCGAGTGCCTTGCAGATCTCCTGCTTCGAGACACTCGGATCTACTTTCGCCTCGCTCAGCGGGTCACTACCCACGGCGGCAGGCGTTGTCCAGAGGGATCCCTGCCCAGGCTTTGCGCCTGGCCCTGATGAATCGACCATCTGCTCCTCCATGTAGCGCACCATAGTCATCGGGAAGCCCAGAACGGCCAAATATGGCGTCCCTAGAGAGCTCCATCCTCGGCCGCTAACACTACACGAGATTATCCATAAAAAACGGCGATTGACTCGTCATTTTTTGCGCGGGCCGGGCTCGCGAAGTGACAGGGCACCACATTTGCTGTCCCACCCGGCGCATCGTCGCTAGTTGAGGCGTGATTGTGTCGGGCAAGCGTCATCGATACCGCCGCTTTACCGCTCTGTCGCGCAACGCCTGCCTGGCCCCCTCCGGCCGCCCTCTGCTCACGCCAGTGCCAGCACGAGCGTGTCGCTTCCCGCCAGGCTCTTGAACACCGCCTCGTCGATGGCCACCATGTCAGCCGGGATCGAGTCGGCACCCACCGCATACAGCGTAAAGCGATTGTGCCAGTCGGTCCGTTTGCCAATCGCCCGGTCCGCTAGATGCATATTGACCCATGCTGCCCCCGAGCCCGCGACGTTGAAGTAGGCGGGCTTCATGTCGGAGTCGATGTTCATCATTCCGAGCGCTGGAAGGGCGGGGTGCTCGACCTCTTCGCCGCGACTCACGACGCAGTAGACCTTGCCGACATTGCGTTCCAGCGCTTGCTTGAGACTGCCGACGATCTTGTAAAACACGTGCAGCTCGAATTCCGGGCGGGTGAACACCAGCGCTGAATCGGAGAACGTAACCACGCTGACGTTCGGCACTTCCGTCCGCTTGCCACCGAGAACGAGCTGCTGCCCGAATGAGTTGCCAGCGCCATTTACCCAAGCGTCCGCAGTTCGCCAGAATTCCTTGAGCACCGTTGACCCGCTCCCGGCGGATAGCGCCTCCTTCACCCCAACAACGTCAAACAGTGCGTACGTCTTCACCACGTGACCTCTCGCCGCTGCTAGTCGAGTCGAAGCAGCTAGTTTCCAGCAATCCTAGAGATCTTGCCAAGCATCACCAACAAGAATCGCAGCAGCACGGAGCCCTTCCCGTCCCTTCGCCCGTTCGGCACCCACTAGCGCGCTCCAGCAAAGAGCGCTTCGGGGACTTCGCGGCGTAGTAGGGTTTCACCCTCCGACAGAAACGGATGCGGTTGTTCGCACGAGGGGATCGACATGGAATACGGCTTTACGAGCATCGAACCAAAGGCTCTCGAGCAGATCGAAGGGAACGACTTCGAGGAATTTTGCGAAGAACTCCTTCGGTTTGAACGGGACGCCCGGCATCCAGGAGCGGAGGTCGCCGGAACCGCGCCAAGATTCACCGGAGATGCCGGCAAGGATCTCCGCCTGACGACCACTTCCGCTCCTCTCGTTGCAAAGCCGTTCTTCTCCGACGCCATTACAGAGGATCACGTTGGCGAAACGTACTTCTCGTGCAAGGGCGGAAATGATTGGGCTATGGCGGTTCTCGATGACGCGAAGACCCAGAGCGCTCCGCTGGAGGCGCTCGTCGCTGGCGGACATTTTACCGTCTTTACGCACCGCAAAGCCGACTTGAAAAAACAGACGGCGGCGTTTGCGAATGCTGCCAGCGCGCACAAGCGAACGCCGGCAAAGAAAGCAGGCAAGCAGAAGGCTGCAAGAACGCCCGTAAAAAAAGCTCGCAAGGCGACATTCGTGGAAGCCCTGCTCGAGGTGCTGGCACGTCGCTTGAACGACGAACGCTCCATCGTCCTGTCGGACTTGGCCGCCCGAATTCATGTTTATGATGGAAGCCACATCACGGCATTCCTCAAGCGCCACAGCCCATCCATCAGTTCGCGGTTCGCGGTTCGGCTCGGAATCCGTCGCCTTGAGTACCTCGTGTCTCTAGATCAATGGGAACGCGAACTACGTGAGCGGGGATTCCCGCAGTACGTACCCGATCCATCTCGCACGTCGGCAATCGACGAGATCCGCATCGTTCTGGCGTCTGCAGGGAGTGCCCCTCGCGACCGCGCGATTTGGGTGCACGGCGCGCCTGGCGTGGGCAAGAGCCGCATGGTGCTTGAGGCGCTCCACCGACACCCCCTGCTCCGGGAATTCGAACGGCGCGTGGTAGTTGCACGTTCCGACTCCGATGGGACCAATGCGATCAACGCTGGAATTGTCGGGCAGAGCAGCGACGTTATCCTCGTAGTCGACGAATGCTCCGCCGAACGGATTGCAGATCTCGCGGCGACCTTTCTTGCTCGTTCCTCATCGCCAGGAACAGCTGTCCTCGTCATGGTTGGACTCCGGCCGCCGCCCGACCAGACGTACTCTGGGTCTCTGCGCAGCTTGCCGGTCGGCCCGCTCGATGAAGGCGCCTGCCGAACACTTGTGACTAGTACTCTCGGTATCGAGCCGGCGAGCGAACAGCCGCTTGTTGAGCGGGTGCTGCGCCTCTGTGAAGGCTATCCGTGGTTCGCTGTTCTTATCGCGAATGCGCTTCGCGAAGACCGAAATGCGCTACCGCAAGGCGCGACTCACTGGGATGCGTGTGAACTTGCCCTCGTAGGGAAACATGGTCCGGACCTGTCAAGGTGGCATCAAGACGCTCTTCGCCGCG
Source organism: Polyangiaceae bacterium (assembly GCA_035485095.1). Lineage (GTDB taxonomy): Bacteria > Myxococcota_A > Polyangia > Polyangiales > Polyangiaceae > PMG-095. The sequence continues at coordinate 2,967 of DATHOI010000588.1, forward strand.
CGAGGGCCGTGCTGGCGATAATGCTAACGGATGGAATCGACTGGGGCGACATCGATCACGGGACGATGTCGCGAATCGCACTTGGCGTAGGTCTCACTTCTGGCGCGGAGTTAGCGGACGCGGCTCAAGAGTGCGATGTTCGCGGGCTGCTCCGCAGGCGCCTTGAGTGGAAGTACAAGTACGTTACGCCAAACAATGTGGCGCGCCAGGTTGCGATCCGCTTGCTGGCACCGCCGTATCACGCAGCGCGGTCCATTCGAGCCAATTGCTGCGAGCTCATGTCTAGACTCCACGAGCAGTTGACGGTCTTGGATGTGCCGCCGCACATTCTGGAAACTCTCGCCGACGACGAACTCGACGCGCTCGACGAGGACCCACCAAACCTAGCGAGGCTTTCGCGCGGTGATCCGGGCGGCCCGACGCTGCTCTTCGTCGGGAGGCATTGCCCCGCCAGAGCCGCGTCGCTCCTCCGACGACTCGTCGAGCACGCCACGACTACCGATTGGGCTGGCAACGACCAAGCCCGCTTTGTACTTGGCAGCGTCCTGGGCGATCTTGCGAGGCGGCGAGCCGGCTTCGCTGACGCTGAGCAGGCGCTCTACAAGTTGGCAGTCGACGAGCAGCGTCTAGGGATCGTGCAGCCGGCCAATTCGTGGCGGAGCCTTTTCCTGGTCAATCTTAACCCGACGTACATCTCCTATTCAGAGCGTCTGGCCCGTATCGAATCGCGGCTGCCCACTGCAGATTCTGCTGCCAAGCGCGTCGTGATCCGCGCGCTGGAGGTATCCATCTCACAGCACGAGTCACGCTTGGGCGGAGAAGCCATCGACGGTCCCTGGCTCCAGCCGACACGCGCGGAGGCCAAGGACGCAGCCCAAGCGGCCTGGCGGGTGCTCTTCAACTTGCTTGCCGACCACGATGTTGCTTCAGCGGCGCGTCAAGCAGTCCTGAAACACCTTCGCTCGGCAGTTCGTACCGGAGTGGGGGAATTCACGCTCGGACTTCTGCTGACAGCGCTCCGCTCATGGCCGTCTGATGAATTGTTGAAGGTGCGCGAGGCCGCCGATCTCATTGCTCGTTACGATATGGCATGGCTGGACCAGGATGCGCGCGCAAAAGCTTTCCACGAACGCTTGCTTGAGTCGCTCGCTCCAAAGTCGTTTCACGAGCGTCTGATCGACGCGGTCGGCCGTTGGCGACCTGTGCGCGGCAAGGCGACCGCCAACGAGAGCGAGGAGGAATTCACCAGCGGATTTGACGAAGGTCTTGCGCGCGAAGGGCTCGAAGGCGACGTTCCCCTGACTGGCGAGCTCGACTGGCTTGAAAGTGGAGACGCACGTCGCGGTGTGCAATTCATGGCGGCAGTGGGGCGGGTAGACGTCTCGCGCATCCTCCTCCCAATGCTTGAAGAGCGCATTCACCTCGGTCGTAGCCACGACTTAACGGCCGCATATCTTTCGGGTCTTGCCGCGACCAACGGAGAGGCCGACGTCGACGCGATCCTTCGACGGTGGCGCATATCGCCGGAACTATCTTTGCCGACTCTTCTGACCATTTGGCGCGTCGGCCCCACCGACGAACGTATCTCGTGGCTGGTCCAGGACATCCACGGCGACCGCCTGCCTGCAAGTGCCTTTCACAGGCTAATGCTCGGCTCGTGGGGTGCCAAAGCTAACACGGTACCGTTGCAGTGCCTGGCTCGAGCGCTTCTCGCGACGGGGGAAATCGCTGCTGAAGCTGCCGCCCTTAGCATGGTGCTCGCCCGAACCGACGCGGTGCCCGATAGCGTCGCCGAGCTAATGGATGTTCTGGCCGAGCTCGTAGTGAGACTCGCCGCGATCAAGGATCCAGATACGATGCTCGCCTACGACTGGGAGATCGCCTGCAAGCGACTCCAGGAAGGGGGCCGCGACCAGACCGTCATCGACGCTGCAATGCTTGCTCTTCAGAGTAGCGAGAGTGTCGGATTTGCAGATCGAGTTTGGACAGTGCTGCATCCCCTCTTCGCCACGCACGGGCAGGAGATTTGGGCCGCCTTAGCTCATCTCTTGGACGAATCAGGCGACATGAAAGGCATCGTTGTCGATACGCAGGCGAGCGGCCTGATGCACTACGTTCACCCACCCAACGTCATTCATTGGATCGCGAACGATCGCGGTCGCCAGATTGCTGTCGCTGAAATGTGCGGTGCTTACGAGGCGCCCCTGAATCCAATGGCCCGCGCGCTGATCGCGAGATACGGAGCTCAGAGCATCGCTGCTTCCGTAATCGCGAACCGCGCTCACTCGACGCCGTCGGCCGTGCCAAGCCTCGCGCAATTTGCTCGCGGGCAGTTGGCAAACGCGCGCTTATGGGCGCTCGATGACGACCCGGAAGTAGCTCGGTGGGGTGCTCGGATGGTGCGGGAACTTGAGCGGTCGGCCGAAGAATTCGATGCTCGTGAAGAGTATGAGGCGCGCCGCTAGCGCTGAGTGTGGCGGCTTAGCTCGCCGGGCAAAGTGCTGCTCCGTGTCGGACCGACTCCGCCGCAAAGCGTCCGTGAGCAGCGGGTTGGGTAGCTCGCGCGGGAATAACCGAATAACCCAATTGCATTCAATGAGGAAGTGCGCGCAAGCGAGCCGGATGAGCGACTCGTAGAGGTTGCCTACTTCCGTGGCGCACCACAGTTGATGCCCGACTGGACGTCGAACCAGTCCGTCGCATCGGTCGTGCTGTCGCCACCAGCATCACAAACGACCGAGGCTGCATGCAGCCATCGTCCCAATCCGGGAGGGGCGACGAGAGGCAGAGGAATGCGGGTGTAAAAGAGGTCGGTGGACCCCAAATGCGGGTTCGAGCTGAAGTCGAAGTCCCGGGTCTTGTGAACGGTTGCGAGAGTGCGCCAGTAGTTCACGAGACCGCGCCGCGTAGTGTCCCCCCCGTATGCGGATGCTCGAGAGGGATAGAAAATCACGGACACCTGGGGCGCCTGCCTTTCTGATGGTTCAACTAAAATCTCGGCGAAGCTAGGCGATCCGACGATTGACCCGTGCGCTGTCGAAGTCACGGCGGAATTTGGTTCACGAACTAGGTAAGCCCCGTCCCACGCGCCACGCTTCTCGAACCAACTCTTGGTGTGGTCATTGGTGACGCCTGACGAGATCACTTCATAGCCGAACAGTTTTTTTACTCCGAGGCCGTTCACGTATTCGAGAGATGTCACGCCTGACCAATGCACGTCACCACTTACGACGACAAGCCGGTGACGTGGATGCGTGATGAAATGTGAAGCAAGCAGTACCAGCAGCCGATGGCGATCATGTGGGTTGCAAAACCAGGTATCCCGGACGTCGTCGGCGCCCTCACCGACTCCGACGGAGTCGTTCGTTTTTGTGCAGATTTTTATGATGTCACCAAGCTCCTTCTCGTTCGTCGAGATTGGTGATGGAGAACCAAGCACGAACAGGTGAGGCTGTTCGTCGTCGGCCATCGGAGTCATGGTACCAAACCCCGTGGTTCCACAGTCCGGTCGCTCGCCAAGCCAAGCGCATATCTTCGTGAACTGCTCGTCGGAGATGATGCGCCCCGAGGCTGGCGAGAACGCGTACCGGCGGTTCGTACGGCCATCGATCAAGAACGTGGACGTTGAGCCACCCCAAGGAAATTGGACGTCCATCGCGCCGTCATTCGGACCGGTCACGCCGGGATTTCTCAGCCCTTGGTACGCCACGAAGGCTGCGCGCGCGTGTCCGTAGTAGCGAAGCATGTCCGGCTGATCTTCGTCCCCGTGTGATCGCCATCCATCACGGATGTCGTGGTCATCCCAAACCATCGCGGTCGGGATCGCCTTCAAAGCTTCGTCAAACGGAGGTATCGCGAAGTGGTACCGGTAGATGGTGTTTAGAAGCGCATCCGAATCAGCGACTAGGAACCGGCTCTCTGAACGATCTCCGACGAACAAGGACAAGGCGTCTTTGGGCGCCCGCACCTCGTTGTCACCGTCAACGTAGAGCTGGTCGCCAAGTGCGATCGCAAAACTCGGTTGCGGGGGCTGACCATCTGGATGAATCACTCCTGCTGAGCGCGCTCGCAATAGGTTGAGTGCGTTCACCTTGTCCGCCTCGAATGTGAGACTCTTGTTTCGATTGCTATATGGGTTGTTGCAGCTCCAGGCGAGGAAGCTGAAAGGGGCCTGGTCGGATGCGGTAGGCGCGGTCGTAGGTGTGAGTTGTATGCCGTCGACCATCACCTCGTGCTTAGAGTTCGGTTGCAAGCAGCTGATCTCGATACGTTCGGCGGAAAACACGCGAACGGATCCGTCCTTCTCGTCGAGCTTGTGACCGCCTGAGTCCCAGCGCCGAAGACAATTCGGTTGGACCGGCGCGCCATCGAGTAGAATTGATGGTGCAGTTCTGGAGCCGGGCGCTGGCAGGCGCCAAAAGGTAAGGCTCGAGGTACTTGGCACGCCGAGCTCCACGAGCTCGCGTTCCTGTGCTCCGTTGGAAGCGTAATCCAACGTGCTCCAGACCTTTCCGTACCGGGCGTTCAGGTCGGCTGGCGATGTTAAAGGAACGGACGAGGAGTAGTTGCTAGTGCACCCAACGACAACACTCGCGCTGGTGCCTAGAATCGTTTTCAAAATCGGCGTCATCGAAACCATTCCAAGGTTAGAGGCATCCCGAACTCAGGGCGCCATAAGCATGGCGGACCGTATCAGGGCACACGCTTTCATGCGTAACCGTTGCAGGGTCATTTGTTCGGTCGACAAGGTGCGTGCTCACGCTGGCGAAGCGTAGCGTGACGGGTCTTCAGCCCCCTTTGACGACC
>DATHOI010000589.1:0-12102 GCA_035485095.1 Polyangiaceae bacterium
AAGAGGAGCCGAAGCCCGTTCCGCTCACGCCCGAGCAGAAGGTCAAGGGGTACCAGGACGGCTGGGCGGCGTTCAACGCCAAGGACTTCGCCAAGTTCCAAAGCATCTGGGCGGACAATGCGACGAGCACGCTGCTCGACATGGGTCCACCGAAGGTCGGCCCCGCCGCGATCGCCGATGACGCCAAGGCGTTCGCGACCGCTTTCCCCGACGTGACGGGTGAGCTCGAGCTGACACTCGTCAATGGCAACAACGCGGTTGGCGTGCTGCTCCTTCGGGGCACGCAAAAAGGCATCTATGAAACTCCGATGGGGCCCGTGTCGCCGACGAACAAGAAGGTCGGGTTCCTGGCGGCGCACGGCATCGAGCTGAATGATGCGGGCAAGGCGCAAAGCCAATGGTTCGCTTACGACGGCGGAACTGTCGCAGGCCAGCTCGGGTTGATGCCGATGCCGCATCGCAAGGTGATCGAGACGGGCTGGACGGACAAGCCGGTCGTCATTGCCACGGGCAGCGATACGGAAAAGGCGAACCTCGCCGCTTTCAACAAGGCGCTCGAAGGCTTCAACAAGCACGACGCCGCAAGCGCGCTCGGCAGTGCTGCGGACGACCTCGTGTTCTCGGAGTTGTCGGCGCCGGCTGATCGCACGGGCAAGAAGGAAGCGCAAAAGGGCATGGAAGACATGTTCAAAGCCTTTCCGGACGTGAAGCTCGACGTGAAGAGCGCCTGGGGCGCAGGGGACTACGTCGTCGCCATCGGCTCGTGGAGCGGGACGAATACGGGCGACATGCCAGCCGCGCACCTGAAGAAGACCGGCAAAGCAGTGACCGTGCAGTTCGTCGAGATCGACAAGTTTGCGGCCGGCAAGACCAAGAATATTTGGATCTTCTCGAACGGAGCCGCGGTCGCAGCGCAGCTCGGCATGATGCCGAAGCCTGCGGAAACCAAGGCTGCAAAGGAGGCCAAGCCGGCCGCCGAGAAACCAGCAGCCAAGCCGGCCGCTGAGAAACCCGCGGCCAAGCCGGCCGCCGCGGCACCCTTAGTGCCGGTCATGAAGTGACACGCTTCGGCGTCGCTTAGCGCGACGCGCAGCGCACGTTGTCCTCGCGCTCCGAGCATCGAGTCGGAGCGCGAGGGGACATGCCGTGACCGGGTCATTCGGCTGCGGGCAGCAAGGCGGCGCTCGGCTCGCGCGCCAGGCGCTCGCGCGACTTGCGGGCGGCGGGCAGCCAGTGGCCCCGCGCCAGGCGCCACCAAAACAAGAACGCACCAAAGCAGATATCGACGGTCAGCGCGAGCCAACCTCCGACCGCGCCCAAGCCGTGATGCATGCCCCAAAACCAGGTCAGCGCGGGCACGAATGTCCAGCCCGAGCAAATCGAGAGCAGGGCTGGAATGCGCACGTCCCCCGTGCCGCGTAGCACCGAGCGGGCTACGATATTGGCCGCGTCGAAGAGCTGAAAACCCGCGGCCACGTACAGCAAATGCACGCCGATGGTTTGCACCTGACTGTCCGTCGTGAATAAGCGCAGTAGCGGCACTGCGCCAAACACGAAGGCCAGTGCGCAAACGCTGGCGTACAACCAGGACAGTAAGAGCGCGGTCTTCGCAACTTGCAGCACGCGGCGGTCGTTGTTCGCGCCGACCGCTCGACCTGCCAGCACCGAGGCCGCGTCGCCGATCGAGACCGCGGGCATGAAGGCAAAATGTAGGATTTGTAGGGACACTTGGTGTGCCGCTAGATCGGCTTCGCTCATGCGCGCAATCAAGAGTACGAGCGCAGAGAAGGCGGCCACGCCGAGTAAGAACTCGCTGCCGATGGGAGCGCCGAGCCGGAACACCTCGAGCACGTGGCTCAGCCGCGTGCCTTGCAGCCCCAAGCCTTGCTTTGCTTGTACGACCAGCATCCAACACAGCTCGAGCAGCTGCACGAAGAGCGTCGCATAGGCCGCGCCGGCGATGCCCAGACCAGCCGTGAAGATCAGCGCATAGTTCAAGGGAATGTGTACGGCATTGCTGGCGAGCGCGGCGTACATCGGAGAACGTGAATCACCAAAGCCGTAACGCGCCTCGCGAATCGCGCAGCTGAGGAGCACGATCGGCGCGCCGAACAGCCGAATCGACATGTACGTGTACGCGACGCGACCTGCCTCGCTGCTCGCCGAAAATCGCGGTAGCCAATGCGCTACGGGCAGCCCAATCGCGATCGCGATCACGCTCAATGCGAGCGCCGCGTACAGGCCTGCACCCAGAAACGGCAGCATGCCGTCGCCATCACCGGCGCCGACGCCCTGCGCGACCAGTACTTTGACCGCGCGCAGTAGCCCGAAGCCAAAACAGATCACCGTCCACAGCGCGATCCCGCCGAGGCCGACGCCGGCGAGCGAGGCCGGGCCCAAACGACCGACGAACGCCGTGTCGACGACCGTCATCACCGTGAACGACAACGTCGAGACGGTGATCGGCCAGGCCAACTGCACCAATTCGCGAAACAACGAGCTAGGCGACACGTTGTGGGGACTGACTGAAGCGGACACGGTGACCTCGAGCGGAAAAACAGGACTGAAAATGCAAAAAAACCGCGGGACCTTGCGGTGCCGCGGCTTGCCTGGAAGCAGAGGAGCGAAGCTCTAACTCACTGCTTGCCGGCGTGCCGCGCTGCCGCGAAAAGCCAAAGTAAAGACGGGCCCGCCATGCGCGGCGGCAACCAGGCTTTGCTTCGAATTGGACATGGGCAGCTTCATGCGGCGACTCCAGAGACAGCGCGAACGCTGGGCGCAATGATGCGGCGCCCGGCGAACGAGACTTTCGCATGCGCCACCCTGGTCGTCAAGGCGCGCTCGCTTTCTTGCTCAGCTTTTTTTGTACAGTGCTTCGAGGCTCGGCAAGTAGCGATCGAGCACCAGCTTCCGTCGCACTTTTAGCGACGGTGTCAGCAGGCCATTTTCAACCGTGAAGTCCTCGCGAATCAGCGCGAAAGCCTTCGGTTTCTCGTAACCACGGAAATGCTGCGCGCGCGTCTCGAGCTCTTTGGCGATCAGCTCCTTCACCGCAGCGTCACCGAGCGCGTCCTTGAGCTCGAGCTTCTTGCCCTGCGCCCAGCGTGTCACTGCCGCCTCGTCGATCACGATCAGGGCCACGTTGAACGGCCGATTCAGCCCGTACAACATCGCGTTCAGGATATAGGGCGACAGCTTGAGCTCTTCCTCGAGCGGTGAAGGCACGACGTATTTGCCGTTCTCGAGCTTGTACTGCTCCTTGATGCGCCCCGTGATGTGCAAGAAGCCGTCGTCGTCGACGAAGCCCATGTCGCCGGTGCGCAGGCCACCGTCGGGCATCAGCATCTGGCGCTCTTCTTCTTCACGGTGGTGATAACCAAGCATCACGTTGTCGCCATACACGATGATTTCGCCGTTCTTCTCATCACCGGTGGCGGCGCGGTCGATCTCGATGCGCACGCCGGACAAGGGCTTGCCCACGGTGCCGATGCGGCAATGGTCCGGACAATTCGCGCTCACGACGGGGCTCGCCTCGGTGAGCCCGTAGCCTTCGAATACGGAGATCCCGAGCGCATCGACGAACTCAGCGACCTCGCGCGCGAGTGCTGCGCTGCCGCTGACCGAGAACCGCAGACGGCCGCCGAAACGCCCGCGCACCTTCGAAAAGATCAGGCGATCAGCGACCGCGAGCGCAAGCCCCTCGCCGAGCGTCAGTGACTCGCCGCGCTTTTTCTTGGTTGCCGCACGGATGCCCGCGTGAAATAGCGACTGAATCGGCTTCGGCCGCTCGAGCATCTGCTTGTTCACGACGTCGTAAATGCGATTGAAAATGCGCGGCACCGCGATCAGTAGCGTCGGCTTCACTTCCGCCAGATTGGCGACCAGGTTCGGCACTTCGTCGTTCAGAGCGAGCGCGCAGCCCACGCTGAACAACATGTGCAGCTCCGCGGTCTGACCGAACGCGTGAGCCCAAGGCAAAAACGCCAGCGAGCGGTCGGACGGGCGCAGTGGGAAGATCTCGCCAGACGCGATCACGTTGCTGACGATGTTCCGATGCGAGAGCACGACGCCCTTGGGCTGACCGGTGGTGCCAGACGTGTAGATGAAGCACGCGGGGTGCTCGGGCGCGGGGTGCTCGGCTGGGCGTGGGGCGGCTCGACCGACAGCCAGCTGCTTCTTGTACGAGCGCGCGTCCGCCTCGGGCAGCTCCAAACCGATCATGTGCTCCAGCTGCGGGAGCTGATTGCGAATCTCCGCTAGCTTCTCGAGCACCTGGGCCGTCGACCCGAACACGACCTTCGCCTCACAGTCGCGCAAAATGAAGGCCCAGTCCTCGAGCGGCTGCGCCTCGTACATAGGTACGAACGTCGCGCTGAGCCCGAAGGTCGCGTACGCCGCTGCCGCCCACTCCACGCGATTGCCAGCGATCATCGCGATGCGGTCGCCCGCTCTGACGCCCAGGGCGGCCAAGCCAGCGCGTAGCGCATCGACCTCGGTCTTGAATTCGGCGTAGGTGATCCAGCGCCAGACGCCGCCGAGCTTGGTTCCAAATAGCTCGCGCGGGCCGTGGAGCTCCGTGCTCTTCTCCCAAAGCTCGACCAAGGTCCGATAATTGCCGCTCATGTCGGGTTCCTTCGCGTCATCTGAGGCATTCCTCTATCAACATGCCAGAGACCTGGGAAGCGTTGGCGCTGCCAATCGCTCGGTCTGATGCTAACCTGCCGCGCCGCCCCGCGGTTTTTGCAGTTTTTGTCATGCCGGCCTACACCCTGATCACTTTTGGCTGCCAGATGAACCAGCACGATTCAGACCGAATCGGCGAGGTCCTGCGCGGCATCGGGTACCATGAAGTGGCTGAGCCCGCGCTCGCGGATCTCGTGGTGCTGAACACCTGCAGTATTCGAGAAAAGGCCGAGCAGAAGTTGCGCAGCGAGGTCGGTCGCCTGGGCATGCTCAAGCAGAGCAAGCCAGGGCTCGTGATCGGCGTCGCGGGCTGCATGGCTCAGCAAGAGGGCGAACGCCTCGCACGGCGCATGCCGCAGATCGATTTCATGCTCGGCCCGGACAATATCCCCGAGCTGCCAAGCCTGCTCGCGGACATCGAATTGGGCGCGCCGCCTCGCATCCGCACCGTGTTCGATCTCGACGCGCCGCAATTCTTGAGCGCGCGCGCGGAACCCGGTCGCACGGGCGTCACGGCCTTCGTGACGATCATGAAGGGCTGTGACGAGCGCTGCACGTATTGCGTCGTGCCGTACACGCGTGGCGCCGAGCGCTACCGGCCAGCCCGCGAGATCTTGGACGAAGTGCGACGCCTGGTCGACGCAGGCGTGCGCGAAGTGACGCTGCTCGGCCAGACCGTGAACAGCTACCGCGATCCGGAAGGCTCACTCGCGACCGCGCCCGGAGCAGGGGAGACGCACTTCAAACACACGCTACGAGCCGTGGCGTTGGAAGACGAGAGCGAGTTTCCGGCGCTCTTGCGCAAGATCGTGCTGCACGTGCCCGAGCTCGATCGCCTGCGTTACACGAGCCCGCACCCACGGCACATGACCTGGTCGCTGATCTTGGCGCATCGCGATCTACCGGCCTTGGCTAGACACGTGCACATGCCCGTACAATCCGGCAGCGATCGAGTGCTGAAGCGCATGCTGCGCCGTTACTCGGTCGATGAGTACGTGGAGCGAGTCAGCGCGCTGCGTGCCGAGGTGCCCGGGCTGACTCTGTCGACCGACGTGATCGTCGGCTTCCCCGGCGAAACCCGGGAGGATTTCGCGGCGACGCTGGCGCTAGCCGAGCGCGTGCGCTTTACGGGTTTTTTTGGATTTACCTACTCCGAACGCCCGAACACTCCGGCCCTCAAGCTCGAGGACGACGTGCCCGCCGCGGAGAAGAGCGCCCGTTTGGAAGAGATCTTCGCGCTCACGGACCGCCACCGGAAGGAACACCTGTCGAGCTTGGTTGGCGAACGCGAGCTGGTGTTGGTCGAACGCCGCGGGAAAAATGGCGATTTCATGGGCCGCAGCGAGCAAAACGAGATCGTGCACTTCGCGTTCTCGGACGACGTCATCGGGCACATGGTGACGGTTCGCGTTACGGAAGCGTATGACAACTCGTTGCGCGGCGAGGTCGAGTCGGTCGACGCGAGCCGCGTGAGAGCACACGTGGCGCTCGCCGCGCCGCTCGCGCCGTTGCGCCGCGTTTTGCCGGTCGTCGCGGGGCCGTGATGAACGAGACGGTACGCCCGTTCAAAGGCATCCTCCCGAAGCTCGCCGCAGGCGTGTACATCGCCGACACCGCGCGCGTGATCGGCGACGTGGAGCTCGGCGCGGACGCGAGTATCTGGTTCGGCAGCGTGCTGCGCGGTGACGTTGGAGCGATCCGCATCGGCGCGCGCTCCAATATTCAAGATCTGTCGATGCTGCACATGTCTTACGGCATCTCCAACACGGTGATCGGTGAAGAGGTGACCGTGGGACACAACGTCGTCATCCATGGCGCCATCATCGGCGACGGCGCGCTGATCGGCATGGGCTCGATCTTGCTCGACAACTGCGAGATCGGTGCGGAGGCGCTGATCGCCGCAGGCAGCGTCGTCACCGCAGGCACGAAAGTCCCGCCGCGCACGCTGGTCCTAGGACAACCTGCCAAAGTCGTGCGCGAGCTGCGCGAGAGCGAATGGACGCAGGGTCGAATGTTGGCCGCGCGCTACGTCGAAGTCGCCCGGGCGCACCAGGGCAGCTCGGGCTAGCGCTCAGGCATCTGGCAGCGCTCAGCCGCCGCCCACGAAATGCACGATCTCGACGACATCCCCCGCGCCGAGCTCGGTGCTCGTGTGCTCGGCGCGCGGCACGACCTCGCGGTTGCGCTCGACCGCGACGGGACCATCCGTGAGCCCCAAAATCTCGACCAAGCCGCGTACAGTGGTCCCGCCCGGAATCTCGTGTGGCTCGCCATTGACCGTGATCTGCATCGCTCTGTCCGTTTTTGCTGTGGGGCGTGGGCCAAGTCAAGCTCGCTGGCAAGCGCTTGGCCCAGCGCGACGCGGGGCGTTAACCTAAAAGGGCGTGCGAGTCTGGGTCGCGTTCCTCGGCGGTGCCGTGCTGGCCGCAGTTGCGGTCGAGGCCCGCCCACGTCTCCTCGACTGGGAAACACGCGACCTCGGGATCCTGGTCGGCGCACAAGTTCCCCCCGAGCACGAGCCGCTTCAGAGCTGGCTCGAACGCCGCGCTCGCGTCACGTCGGCTCGACGCGCCACGTTGCTCACGGAGTCCGGCGCATTCGACGTCTCGTTCGAGGAGCTCGGCCTGACGCTCGACGCGGCGCGAACCGCGCAGGCCGCCGCCGCGGTCGCCCCGAGACCCAGTTTGCTGGCGCGTCTGCGCGGCCTGATTCGGCCAAGCTCAGCGATCGACGACGTGCCCCTGGTATTTCGTTTCGACAGCGAGCGCGCGGCGCAGCGCTTGGCAGCCCTCGCACCGGGCCTGCAGCGCGAACCGGTCGACGCGCGCTTGGATCTAACCGGACATGCGCGTGTGCCGGATGTCCCCGGTCAGGAGCTCGATCTTGGCGCCTCGCTGCTCGGCATGGCGCGCGGCGGGCGCGACGACGGCGTGGTCTTCGAGGTGCTCACGCGGCCCGTCGCCGCACGTGTCACGGCCAATATGTTGCGCGCTGTCGACGTGTCGCGCGTGCTCTCTAGTTACGACACGGACTTCACCCACCACGCAGGGCCGCGCGCGATCAACATCGCTACTGCCGCGCGCTACCTGAACGGCACGGTCGTCGCGCCGGGGGAAGTGTTCAGCTTCAATAAGACGGTCGGCCCGCGCACGGTGCAGCGCGGCTTCACGTTCGCGCCGGTAATCGTCGCTGACGAGCTCGAGCCGGGAGTCGGCGGTGGCGTGTGCCAAGTCGCCAGCACGCTGCACGCCGCAGCCGTTTTTGGCGGTTTCGACGTGGTGCAGCGGCGCAGTCACAGCCGCCCAAGCGGTTACACGCCACTTGGGTTGGACGCCACGGTGATCGACGGCGAGCTCGACCTCAAGCTGAGAAACCCGTACGACACGCCGCTGATCTTGCATGCCTTTTTGCCGACGCGCACGACGCTGCGCGTCGAGCTACTGGGTCGCGACCCGCCTGGCAAAGTCGAGCACTTCGCCGAGGTCAAGGAGAAGCACGAGTTCATGCGGCGCATCGTGGTGGAGCCTGGCTTCGAGCCCAACCAAAGCAAGCGCCACCAAAAGGGCATCTGGGGCTACGACGTGCTCAGCACGGTGCGGACGACCTACCCGGATGGTCAACGCCGGTTCCGCTTTTACACCAGCACGTACTACCCGGTGCCCGAGGTGTATTGGGTCGGGCCCGGCACTGATCCGAGCGCATTGCCCGCCATGCCCGAGGGCGCCATGGGCGTGGAGCTCGGCGAGGACGGCAAAGGGCCCGGCTAACCCCGGGCTCGCCCACTTTGCGCCGGACGAAATATTGCCCTAGAACCCCGGCGTGAACGCGCTTTTGCGGACCCTCCGCGCCGTCGCCGTCGCCGTCGGCTCGGCGCTGCCCTGGCTGGTGGTGTGCTGTCACCACAAGACGCCGTCCGATGCCGCCCCTGGACCCTCCGCGTCCGGCAGCGCCGCTCCTGCGGCCTCGGGCGCGCTCGGCGGTGTCGACCACGGCGAGCTCGACACGCAAGCGCCCACCGATTCGCCGAAGATCGCGGCCACGGCGATCGCCACCACGGTCTACAAGCTGCCCGACATTGGCTCGCGCCGGCTCGGTTACCTCCGGCTCGGCGGAGTCGTCGACCGCGACGCAGAGCCGACTCGGGGTAAAGGCTGCAAAGGGCAGTGGTTCCACGTCTTCCCAATGGGTTACGTGTGCACCGAGGAAGCCACGACGGATCTCGATGCGCCGATCGTGCGCGCCGCGAGCCGCCGTCCCGACCTCGACAAGCCACTGCCCTACCGCTATGGCTTCGTGCGCGCGACCTCTCCGCAGTACTTGCGCATCCCGACGCATCAGGAACAGGAGAAGAGCGAGTTCAAGCTCGACGAGCACCTGACTTGGTTCGAGCAAAATCGAACCGATGTGCAAAAGGTGGAGCTCGGCTCCAATGACATCCCGCTCGACGCGCACGGTGCCGCGCCGCCTGGGCTCGCGCCCAAGCCCGGCTTCAAGCCGTCTCCCGAGCTCAGCGAAAATGAGCTATTCGGCGGGCAAACCCCGAATGATCCGATTCCGTTTTGGCTCGACGGAGGCCGCAAGATCGCAAACGTGTCGGGCTATGCGGTGCCGCAATATGCGTATTTCGCCGACCGCGTACGACGCAAGACCGGCCTGTCGCTGATCGGCGCGTTCGACACCGAGGACGAAGGCGTGCACCGCCGTTTCGCCGCCACGGTAGACATGCGGCTAGTGCCCACGAGCAAGCTGAAACCGGACTCGGCTTCGCCGTTTCACGGTCTGGAGATCAGCGACAAGATGCCCATGCCGTTCGCTTGGGTGAACAAGACCGATGTCACGACGTACAAGCTGATCAAAGGCAAAGACGAAGTGCGTGCCGCCGACGCGATCCCGCGCCGCGCGGTCGTCCCGCTGAGCGGCAATGCGCGCATCAAACACGGCGAGCGGTTCTATCAAACCGCGCGCGACAAGACGGTGTGGCTGCGCGCGGAGGACATTGGCGTGGTCGACAAGCCGCCCACGTGGCCTGACTTCGCTGAAAAAGGCGAAAAGTGGATCGACGTTTCGATCACCGAACAGGTGCTCGTGCTGTACGAAGGCAAAAAGGCCGTTTTCGCGACGCTAGTTTCGACCGGTCGCGACAAGCTCGGCGACCCCAAGGAGACGCTGTCCACGCTCCGCGGCACGTTTCGCTTACAGAGCAAGCACATCGCGGCCGCCATGGATTCCGAAGAGAACTCGAGCGTTTCCGGCGGTTCGCGTGGGCACAGCGCAAAGCTCAGCGCGAACGCCGCCGAAACCACGGAGCGATTGAAGAATTCGGACGCCAAATCATTGAACGAAGAGGACCGCCGTCGGCTGGCAAACATCGACAAGGGGCGTGATCCGGAATACGGCATCACGATGCGCCGAGGCTCGTCCGACTTCGAGCTGCGGGACGTACCGTGGATTCAGTACTTCGCCTCGGGCTACGCATTGCACGGCGCGTACTGGCACGACGTGTTCGGCATTGCGCGCAGTCACGGCTGCATCAACCTCGCGCCGATCGACGCGCGCTACGTGTTCAATTGGACGGACCCACCCGTGCCGAAAGGCTGGCATGGCATCAATGTAGGTGCGGACATGGGTGAGGGGACTGGCGTAGTCGTACGCGAGTGATCCAGCGTGACGTGCGGTTTGTGGCGCGCTCGCGAGGCCCGTGCTTAAATAAGCCGTACGATGGTGGAGTCTCTGGCTCCGGGTCAGGTCGCGAGCAGTGCCGAGAACTTGCTGTTTTTGGCTGCGAGGCGCGACCATCGACCGCAGTCGAAGCCCATGGTCCGAAAAGCGTTGGCGGGAGTTCTCGCTGCACTGCTTCTGCAGGTGACCTTCGGCGCGGCCTTCGAACAGATCGCCGAAGCGCGTTCGCGAGGCTGGTCGCGCGCCGCAGCAGCCGACGAACCCGCGCCGACCTCCGCAACTGCCGAAGCCTTGGCACGGAACGCTCCGGTTTCGAGCGCGCCGCCACCCAATCGCAGCGCGGTCGAGGTGCCACCGCCGGCACCCATCGTCATGCCCGTCGAAGATCCAAGCGGCGCGTGCCCTCGTGACATGGTGCTGGTCGAAGGCGAGTACTGCACCGAGGTCATGCAGGACTGCCTGCGCTGGCTCGACGACGAGACCCTGCCGTTCGCTCGCTGCGCGGAGTATCGCTCGCCGGCACGCTGCGCCGGTTCGCGAGTGAAGGAACGCTTCTGTATCGACCGCTACGAGTACACGGCACCAGGGGAAGAGCTGCCGCTCAACTACGCGAGCTTCCAGAAAGCGACGGAGGTCTGCGCTGGCCTCGGTAAGCGGGTGTGCACCGAGAGCGAGTGGAACTTCGCCTGCGAAGGCGAGGAGATGCGCCCGTACCCTTACGGTTTCTCACGCCAAGCGACGTGCAATCAGGACCGGACTGATTTGTACGAGCCCAACCCGCACTATCAAATCCTGGCCGACCGTCGCGAGCCAGCCGCGGCGCGTCCGGGCTGCGTGAGTCCGTTCGGGGTGTACAACATGGCGGGCAACATGGACGAGCCGGTGCTGCGCGAGGGCAGCGCTCACGTCGAGCCGTATCGGAACGCGCTGAAGGGTGGCTGGTGGATGGCCGCGCGCAATCGCTGTCGGCCGGCTACGACCGCGCACGACGACTACTACAAGGACATCCAGGTCGGCGTGCGCTGCTGCTCTGCGGCCACCTGAGTCGCATCCGAGATCGAGAAATTAGATCTAATCTTGTTAGCTAATTACATGTAAATACAGAGTTAATTGTTCTCGTAATATATTCTGATTCGAGCCCCGCAAACCGGCCCGCCGACAAACTCCTTGACGTAACGGGCGGGCCACCGAAAAGTCCGGGCTCCTGTGCGGTGCCTTGGGATTATCGGAATGGCGCTCGGTCTGCTGACCGGTGTCGCTGGCGGCTGTGGCAACGCGCAGCCGGCGCCAGCGCGGCCCGCGGCGAACCAAGATGATGGGCCCGTCGCCCGGCCTGCGACGACTGAAGCATTGGTCGCCTTAACCAGCGCGCCGCGCGCGGAAGAGCCTCCCGAGTCCGGCTGTGGCGGGGGCATGGCCTTGGTCGAGGGCAACTACTGCCCCGATGTACGCCTCAACTGCAAGAAGTACCTCGACCCCAAAGGTCGTTATGAATACTTCCGTTGTGCTGAGTACGGGCCATCGACGTGCTTATCGAAGCAGCGCAAAGCGATGCGCTTCTGCATCGACAAGCACGAGTACACGGAGGCGGGCGAGACGCTGCCGGCTAACCACCACAGTTGGCGTGATGGCGACCGCACCTGCAAGAAGCTCGGCAAGCGCATGTGCATGGAGAGTGAGTACAACTTCGCTTGCGAGGGAGAGAACATGCAGCCCTACCCGTACGGCTTCACGCGCGAC
>DATHOI010000590.1:0-5558 GCA_035485095.1 Polyangiaceae bacterium
TGCGGCGCGCGTTGTCGCATTTGGACGCGCTCCGTTCGATGCAGAGCAGCGGCGAGCCGGAGGGTCAACGCATCGCGCTCGACCGCCTGATCGCGGCGCTGGCCGCGGACGTGAGCGCGCTCGCACAAGCGGACGGAGTCACGGTGCGGGCCGAGTGCGAGGCGGGGGTCGTGGTCAGCGCCGACCCTGGCTACGTACGCACAATCCTCGAGAATTTGCTGGACAATAGCCTGCACTCATTGAGCCGCGCCCGAGGCGGGACCGTGCTCATTCAGCTCAGCGCACAGGGCACTCGCGCTGTCGTCAGCGTGGTCGACGACGGTCCGCCGCTCGAAGCGAGCGTGCGCGCGACTCTGTTCGACCCGCTCCGCACCACCAAGAGCCATGGCTTGGGCCTCGGCCTGCCTATCGCACGCGCGCTGGCGCGCGCCATGCAGGGCGAGCTCTCGTTGGAGAGCGGCGCGCGCAAGGCCTTTCGTCTCGAGCTCCCACTCCGGAGCGGCGCGTGAGCCCCAGCAAAAAGACGGTCTTACTCGTCGAAGACGAATACGACACGCGCGAGCTGCTCGGCCGCGCGTTAGAGCGCGCCGGCTATCACTGCATCGCGGCCAGTGATCGCGAGCAAGCGCTGGCCTTGGCGCGCAGCGCCGAAGCCGTCCACGCCGTCGTCACCGACGTGGTGCTGGGCGCCGACAACCAGGGCGGCCTCGCGCTCCTGACAGCTCTGCGCGAGCTCGGCGTGCGCGCGCCCGTGATCGTCATTACCGCCTACGCGGACGTAGAAAAGCTCAAAATTGCGCTCAATGAGGGCGCCGCACACTTCCTGGAGAAGCCGTTCAGCGCGCCGAAATTGCTGAGCGTGCTCGAGCACGTGCTCTCGAATCACAGCCCACTGAATCACGCGGTCGAGGAGGTGCTCGCCCGCGCGCAACTCACTGAAAAAGAGCTGACCGTCGCGCGGCTCCTACTCGACGGCCTATCGAGCAGCGAAATCGCCGAGCTCGAGCACAATAGTCCGAAGACGATTCGCCAACACGTGACGCAAATTTACGCCAAATGCGGCGTCGCCAGCCGAGCGCAATTTTTCCGCTTGGCCTATTTGCGCTGACGAATCGCTTCAGGACCCCGAGTGCGCGCCAGTCACGACACCCCACGGCAGGCCCCCGACCTGCACGCGTGATTCGACCTTGCCCTTGCCGAGGTCGATGATCGATAGATCATCAGACGAGCCGTTGGCGGTAAATAAATGCTTGCCAGCGCCGTCGAGCGTCAAACCCCACGGCCGAGCGCCCACGCCCTCGATCAAGTGATCGAAGCTGCGCTTTGCCACGTTGATCACGGCGACTGCGCCACCGCGCCCGGTGGACACGAAGAGCTGCGCGCCGTCCGCGGAGAGCACCGAATTCATCGGGCGTTGACCGAGCGGCACGGCGCTCTCGATTTTGATCGTGCTAGTTGGCTGGTTTCTGCTCACGTCGATCACGGTCACGGTGCCGCCCAGCTCGTTCGTCACGAACGCGGTGCTGCCGTCTTTGCTGAACGAGATGCCGCGCGGGCGAAGCCCAACGGGTATCGTCGCGACGACCGCAAACGACGCGGTGTCGACCGCGGACACGATGGCGTCCGACTCGGAGCTGACATACACGACCTTGCCGTCGGGTCGCACGGTCACGCCCTCCGGCTCTTTGCCGACCGCGACTTTATGCGTGATTTTTCCGCTCTCCAGATCGAGCACGCTGAGCTCGGCGGTCTCTTCGTTGGAGACGTACAGCGTTTTCCCGTCGAGCGAGAGGTCGAACGCTTCCGGATCTTGGCCGCTCGGAAACGTACGCACGAGCTTCCGCGTCGCGAGATCGACGACACCGATGCCGTCCGCCGAGCGATCCGCGGGTGGTAACTTCGACTCGTCCACGTTCGGGCCGCCACGCGGCGAGCCGGAGAGCGCGACGTACAACAATTTGCCATCGCGCGAGACTTTCAAGCCGCGCGGACGCTTCCCGACCGGAATGCGCGTGACGACCAGCGCGACCTCCGGGTCGACCACGACGATTTCGCCGCTGGCTTCCGCGCTCGCGTACAAAAGCTTGGGATCAGGCGCGGACTTGCAAGCAACGGAGCAAACCGAAATCACGGCCATCAGAAACAAAGGCAAGGAGCACTTCGGCATGCGCCATGAGTAGCACGGTCTCGCGGGCCTTGGAGTCAGCTAGCTTTTGCGCGCTGGCCGCAAGTTGTCGAGCGGGCCGGGACACTCCGCGCGCAAGCGACAAGCGCCGCATTCCCGCCCCGTCCAAATGCGATCGAAGCGCGCTTGGGTCGCGTCGAGCAACACGTCATCGTCAGTGGCGACGCCCAGCTCGAAGTTGCGGCGGCCTTCCGCCTTCGCACCCAGGCCCGCGCCGGTGAAGTTGGCGCTACCGAGATAAAGATACGCGCCGTCGACCGCGATCATCTTCAGGTGCACACGCGGACAATGCCGCATCTCGAAGCGCGGTGGTGTCAGCTCCGGGCTGCCACTGAGTGATTCGCGAAACGGTCGCGAAGGCAGCGCGCCGTGCAAAATTCGCACTTCCACTTTGCGCCGCACGAGCTCGACGAGCCGCTCCGTGATCGACAGGTATTGGCCGCGTGCGCGAGCGCGCGTACCAATGGGAGCCTCGAGCCGAATGTCCTTCACGTTGGCAGTGCCGATCCAGACCGAGACTTTTGCCTCGGACAACGCGCGTAGCATCACGTTGTCGTAGTGCTGCAGATCGCAGATCAGCTCGACCCTCGCCATGCGTCGGCCGTTGTCCAATGGACGCGGAGGCTTGGCCACGGAAGGCAGCGTAGCCGAGCGACGATCGGGGCGCGATGGATCTCGCCCGTGTTCGACGAGGAATCTAGCCGCGCCCCAGCCGCGCTCTAGCGCTGCGCCGGCAGGTCGCTCACAATGCGCCAGTGAAGCCGTATCTCTTCGTGTTCGCACACGGTGCCGGCGCGCCTTCCTCGCACCCGTGGATGCAGGGGTGGGCCACGCGGCTCGCCACGCTCGGCGCAGTCGAGACCTTCGACTACCCATACATGCAAGGCAAGAAGCGCGCGCCCGACCCGCAACCCGTGCTCGTGCGCGCGCACCTCTCGGCGATCGAGCAGGCCGCGGCGCGTCATCCCGAGCACGAGCCGATCTTGATCGGCAAGAGCATGGGCTCGCGCATCGGCTGCCACGCGGCGCTCGAGCGAGCGGTTTCCAGATTGGTGTGCCTGGGCTACCCGCTCGTCGCCCCTGGCAATTCCGCGAAAGTGCGCGACCAAGTCCTGCTCGAGCTCGAAACGCCGATCTTATTCGTACAAGGCACACGCGATCCGCTGTGCCCGCTCGAGCTCCTCGCCAAGGTGCGCGAGAAGATGCGCGCCCGGAGCAAGCTGTTCGTGGTCGACGCGGGCGACCACTCACTGCAAGTCACGAAGACCCAGCTCAAAGCCGCCAACGAGACTCAAAATGGTGTGGACGAGCGCATTTTGCACGTAATTCGGCACTTCATTGGTGCGGACGGGGCAGCGGACAGCGCGCGCGGCGCCCCGTGAGACCAAGAGAGTACACTGCTCGAACAATGACTGACTGGCTCGACATCGTGGAGGCGGCCTACGACGTGCAAGAGACGAGTCACCAACATCGGTTGAAGCGCTTGATGGACGTAATCGGGGGCAAGATGGGAAATACCCACGGCGAATTGCGGCGCGCGTCGCAATTCGCCAGTAACGATCAGCACCTGATGCGCACGCTATTTACGGGTGCGCCATTCGCGACCATGAGTACGCATATCGGGTGAGCCGCACTACGAGAGTCCGAGACTTTGCGCACGAATTTTCGCGCCACTGTCTGGCAGCCAGTTGGCGTTGGGCTGCGTCGAGTTGCTCGTGATCTGAACCGGCGCGCTGCGCTATTGAGCGCCAGCGTTGATCCAAGTCGTGATGATACGCAGGTTGTCGGCGGAGAGCGCGTCGTCGTCGAGCGGCATTTGCTGACCCATGAAGCAGCCGCACGGTGATTGCGCGCCGCCGCGCAACTTGTCGATCAGATAACTGTTCTGGGCGTTGCCCGCCTGGATCCGCAATTTGTCGGTGCATTCCATCGAGTGCGTTCCGACGACTGCGCTCACGTCAGTGAGCACTAGATTCTCGGGCGGAGTGGGCGGTGAGTGACAGTAGATGCACGCGCCGTTCAAAATGCCCTGCACTTGCGCGCGCGTGCCGACGCCCGCATCAGTCGCAGGCTCCGTATCTTGAGGCGGCGAACAATCTATCGGCGGAGTGGCGGCATCCTTTGGGGGAGTCTTGCCAGCGTCATCACTGCTGCCGCCGGCGCCGCCCTCTTCGCTCGCATCCTCTTTTGCGTCGGCGCCTTCGGCATCATGTGCCGCATCTTGCGCGTCGAGACCGGCGTCCAGCGTGCTCGGCGCGCCACCTTGTGGCGTGCCTTCGCCCGCGGCACCAGCCATGGTTTGAGTCTCGCCTCCAGCGCCTGAGCTGCTCACGCTCGACGCGCCGCCCGCGCCTTGACCCCCGCCCCCGCTCGCCGACGTTCCCGCGTAATTTCCAGGCATTTCCTGGGCACCGCCCTGACCGCCGCTGCTCGCGTCGAGCGCCGACGCGCCCCCGCTCGCGGCACCGTGCGAGGCGCTGTCGTTGCCACAGTCGACCACCGTACAAACTGCGCTGAGCAGAAGGCCGAGAGCAACACTCTTCAGGGTGAGATCTTGCACCTGGACATTCTTCCGTTTGCGACGCGAAGCGATCCAATAGCGGATCTACGGGCCAGCGTGGATCTGGTTTCGCAGCCAAGTCGTCACACATGCAGACGACGCGTTGGCGTCACACGGCTGCGACATGCGTGAACAATCGGTTGACTCTTCGTGAATCCGGTAACAATCGGCAACGCCACTACGCGGAAGTTTGACGGAGTTGTTGCGGAACCGTCGCCTAGCGAGGGCGGTCATTTGCTAATCCGCCATCAGCTTGAAGGAGCGGCGACCCGCCGCAGGAGTAGCTATCGATATGAAAGCCAAAGTCAGTTCACTCACCGTGCTGTTGGGGATCCTCGCCACCCTTCCGCACTGCGGTAGCAGCGGCGATGACACCGCGGCAGCCGGTGGTTCCAGCGGCACCGCGGGCTCAACGTCTACGGCGGGCCAGGGCGGTTCTTCGGCGGGCACTAGCAGCACGGCGGGTGCGGGCGGCAGCAGCACGACCGCAGGTAGCGGCGGCAGTGGCACGACGACGGCCGGCACCGGCGGCACGACCAGCACCGGCGAAGGCGGCGAAGCGGGCGCGGAAACGACCGCTAGCCTGACGATCAAGGGTCTCGTGACCAGCGCCGCGTTTACGCCTGGCAGCGCGACCGAACCGAACGTGACCACCGGCTACTTCGCTGGCGCGACGGTGTGCGTCGACACGAACAACAACGGCAAGTGCGACAGCTCGGAGCCGAGCACGACCACGTCGAGCACTGGCGCGTTCTCGCTCACGGTGCCGGAGCCGTCCGGCATCATCGCCGACATCGGCACGACCGCCACGAA
>DATHOI010000591.1:0-8142 GCA_035485095.1 Polyangiaceae bacterium
TGAGCGGTTCACCGATTCGGGCAAGGGCAACCCAACACTCGATTTGGCCGGCCCAGTCGTTCTACACGACATCGGGTCTTGTGCTGACTCGAGTGACTTCCCCGACGTGGCCCATGAGGATCTGGCAGGGCACGCGCGCAAGCCCTGCGCGTTCGACACGCCGTCGCTCAACGGCGTTGCGTCCACCCCGCCCTATTTGCATGACGGCAGCGCGCGCACGCTGCGCGACGCGGTACAGCGCATGCCGAACGCGCCGTCGTCGTCCGCTGATCTCGACGCTATCGTCGAGTACCTGCGCTCATTGTAGCGAAACGGCGTCGCGGAGCGCGCTTCACGGTCGTTCGCGCCGTCGTCGAGCCAGCGCAAGGCCAGTGACTAGCGCTGCGAGCAGCGACGCCAAGGGCGCGCTCGGAGCCGTGCCGGAAGCGTCGAATTTGCAGGAACAGCCCGTGCTGTCGGTCGCGGAGCCCGTGTTGGCTTGGCCGGCGCTCGTGGAGGCGAAGCCCGCCGCTCCTGCGCCGATGCCGATCTCGGCGCCCGCCGCGCCGCCGCCGCCGCCGCCGTTGAACGTACCGCCCGCTGCAGCGCCGCCCGAGCCGGTGCCGGTCTGTCCGCCGGCGTTGCTCGAGCCAGCCGCACCACCCGAGCTCGCACCGCCCGCGTTGTTCGCGCCGGCAGCGTTGCTCGCTCCGCCGGAACCACCCGCGCTCATCCCCGATGCACCGCCTGAGCTTCGCCCGCCCGCGCCTGCCGCAACAGCGCCCATTCCGGCTTGGCCGCCGCTCGCGCCGCCCGTACCGCCTGTGCTCAGCGCGCCGAAGATCAACGTGTAGTCGTCACCAGACGTCATGCCCGTGTAGCCGCAAGTCCGGGGGACCTCTGCGTTGACGCCATCCAACACCAATAGCCGGTACTTCAGCTCAGTAGTGCCCGCGGCGCTGGTCAGTTGGTTGTTCACGAACACCGCTTCCCCGCTCGCGGGAAACATGTCGCACGAAGTGACGCCGTACGTCTCCAACGCGCACGGGCTGACGCCGTTCGGTACGCCCGTCGGTGCCGTCGTGTTCAGCGTGGTCGTGCCGCCGGTCGTCACGTCGGTGGTCGTGACGGCCCAGTTTTGGCACACGCCGTCTGCGCTGCAGTTACTGCCCACGACCGTGCCGCGGATCTGGTCGCCCGCGTTGACGTCGACGGGCGTGGTCTGCATGTCGTTGTTGGCAATGCAGCAGTGCTCGCTCTCGACCGCCCAGTGGTTTCGCACCTCACCGTTGAAGTCGAGCACCGGCTGCAAGATGTCACCGCCGCCCGCGGTCGTAACGATGTCATTGAAGAATGCGATGTCCTGATCGGTCACCGTCTTCGGTGCGAGTGGCACGGTCCAGTCGGTCGTGAGAGTCGGCCCAACGGGGACGGCGCCGTTGTACGCGTAGTACAGGATGTAACCGTCGTACAAAACCGGCGCGGCGTGCACGGGCGGCGGCTCGGCGCTGCTGGTGCTCGTGACGGGCACGCCGTGGCGATCGTAGCGAGGATAGGCGCAAGGGGCGACGCGCGCGTGCTCGCTACCGTCGCGACCGCGAATGACCAAATCGGCACCGACCACCTCGTCGGAGCCCACCGTGACCACGCACGACGGGTGGAAGAAGCCGTTGTGCGTGAGGACGTAGTCCGCCGGCACTCCGGCAGGCTTGTGGCTCGGGCTGAGCAAGTACGACGGGTGACGGTCCGCTGCGCCGTCAGCCGCAGAGGCCGTAGCGGCGGCGCAGCACACCGCAACACCGACCGCGAGAGCGGCCAAACGCTGGTCACGACGAATTCGGCCCATGCCCATGCCTCGATCCTTTCCGGAGCGCGACAACTCCGCGCTAGATAGAGAGCGGCAAAACCGGCTTTTCGGCTCAGGCAATCGGATCAATCGCGCGCCCGGCGCTCGGCGTCAACGCCGAGCCCGCACGCTCGCTTCAATTCGCTTAATATTCCTTCGTAGGTAAAATGAGCCGCACTTCGCCGATCCGCACGACGACCCCTGAGCGCTCGCGATGCTAAGAGCGCACAATTTTTCGGCCGGGCCGGGCGCACTTCCGCGGAGCGTGCTCGAACAGACTCAGCAAGCGGTCATCGAGCTCCCCGAAACCGGGCTCTCCGTGCTTGGCATGAGCCACCGCTCGGCTTGGTTCGAGCGGGTGCTCGACGAAACCGAGCGCAACTTGCGCGAGCTACTCCACGTACCTGCGAGCTACCGCGTCCTCTTCATGCAGGGCGGAGCGACGCTGCAGTTTGCCATCTTACCGATGCTGTTTTTGGCCCGCGGCGGTTTCGCGGAATACCTCGACACGGGCTATTGGAGCGCCAAGTCGATCGCCGAAGCGCGGCGCTTTGGCGACATTCGAGTGCCCTGGAGCGGCGCGGCTCAGGGCTACGATCGGCTCCCGAAGGCAAGCGAGCTGACGCTCAGCGAGAGCGCCAAGTACTTCCACTATGTCTCGAACGAGACGGTCGAGGGCCTGCAATTTCACGATCTTCGTGGGCTTTCCGGGGTACCGCGAGTCTGTGATTTGTCCTCGGATTTTCTAGCGCGCCCCACGACGGTGAGTGATTTTGCACTCCTCTATGCGCACGCGCAAAAAAACCTCGGTCCAGCGGGTGTCACGGTCGTGATTGTGCACGAGTCCGTGCTCGAGAAAATCCCCGAAGGTCTGCCGACGATGCTCGACTACCGCCGCTACGTCGAAACGAAATCAATCTACAATACGCCGCCCGTATTTGCCGTGTACGTGACGTTGCTCGTGACGCGTTGGTTGCGCGACGAGATTGGCGGGCTCGAAGCGATGGAGCAGCGCAACGCAGCCAAGGCGCTCCGCTTGTATCGAGCGATCGCTGAAAGTCGCGAGTTTTATCGGAGCTCGATTCTGCCCCGCGATCGCTCGCTGATGAACGTGACGTTCCAGCTCTCTTCACCGGAGCGCGCCCGTCATTTCGTGGCGGCAGCGGAAGCGCGCGGCTTGCACGGGCTGGCCGGGCACCGCGCGCGGGGCGGCGTGCGAGCGTCCTTGTACAATGCGGTCGAGCTCGAATCCGTCGATGCGCTAGCGGATTTCATGACCGAGTATGCGCTCGGCTAACAGCGCGGCGACCGCGTTCGTGATGCGCGCGACAGGCGCGCGGCGATAGTCCCAGTGCGCTTCCGCACTCGGCGGCAGCACGGTCATGGTCGCATTGGCTTCGAAGAGCAGCACATTGCCCGCAGCGTCGAGGCTGAAGTCGACGCCCGCATAGTCCAAACCCAAGGTCTGGTTGATGCGCTCGAGAGCCCTGGTCGCTCGCTCGCCGAGCACCTTCGGCATGTTCTCCAGGAAGGCTTGATCTTCCGCTCGGTGCTCGGTGTTGTCGGCCATGTCCGCGCTGAAGTAGTGGATCTTCCAATGCTCGGAAACCGCAGCGTGGAGTGGATAGATCTGCCCGCCCACGAACATGACCCGGTATTTGCGCGTTTTTCCATCCGGGCTCCGCGTCGCCAGAAATTCGATGGCGAGCAGCTCGTCCCCGGGCAACGCGCGCAGTGCAGCCGGGAGCTCGCTCGCGCTATCGACTTTGATGAAATGTTTGCCGGCGTGAAAGCCCTGCGCTCGAAACAAGAGTGGAAAGGCGAGCCCAAGATCGTTCAGCGTCCGTTCAGCGTCCGGCCCGGTCAGGGTCTGACGCGTCACTGGCGTGGTCTTCGCCGTGATGACGCCAGGGATCAGGCCGAGCCGCGACGCGTTGTCAGCGCGACCCGTAGCCGCCACCGCTCGAGGTGCGTTGATGACCGGCGCGCTCGTGTGGGCCAGCACGGACTCCGCCGACGCCAGCGCCGCGCCGCAGATGTCCGCATCACCAATCGCGTTGAAGACCAAGCGATGGGGGGGCAACGGCAGCGCTGGATCTCGAAATTCGATCGCCACGAGGAGCGCTTGGTAGATCTGATTGTCGAGCAGGTGGAGTATCGGAACGTTGCCACCGGTCAGCGAGTTCAGGAGCAGCACTGGCACCGGCGCACCCTGCCCGCGGTAGGGCAAGCTGACGACCGCGTTGTCACGACAACCCTTTTCTAGGTGAAACCAGGCCTTTTCTTGCTCGCGCAGCTCCATCAGCAGTGAGCCGTAGCCCTGATGCGCCAGGCTGTGCTCCGGCGCGAGGTGGAGCGCCGTCTCGAAGTGCTGCCGCGCGCCCACGAAATCGCCACGCACGAAGAGCGCGACGCCGAGCTTGGCGTGGTTGTCCGCATCCTCCGGTGCATACTTCAGAATCTCGCGGTACACCGTCAGTGCCGCGGCGCGATAACCCGTGGCCTGGAGCAGTGCCGCCAGACGCCGCAGAGCACCGAGGTGCGTTGAGTCTCGCGCCAACACGGCAAGGTAGGCTTGCTTGGCGTCGTCGACGCGCCCTTCGGCTTCCAACGAAACCGCGCGCCTGAAGTCGGGATCTTCAGCCTGGGTCATGGCTTGGGCACACGCTCACACGGGTTGCAACGTGGAGCCCGCGAGGCCTGCACCACGAGTCACGTCCAAGCGGCGAGCGTCGCCGCCGAAACCAGCCGACGATCCGCCTCGATCGGTCGGTGACGGTGACGACGGGCGAGCCGTTCCAGCCAAAACCCGTGATAGTCGGAGAGCGTTTGAGCTTCGAAGGCGTCAGGGTCGAGCTCGCGCGCCACTTCCAGGTAGACGTCCAAGTTTTTGAGATCCGGTCGCGGCAAATTGCCGCTCTCGTACGCCTGCCACATCTTCTGATACAGGCCCTCCAAGTTGCTCACGAGCGCGGGCATGTCGAACAACACGCAAGTGTCGCGCGTTCGGCGTAGCTGTTCGCGCAGCCGCGCTAGCTCCGTGCGGTCCTTGCCCAAGCGCACCGCGGTCTCCACGAATTGATCGACGGAGTCACAGATCAACTCCGGCACGCCGGCCGCACGCGCCAAGCTGCCGCAGACACGCGACGCAAACGAGCGCCCACTGACCGTCAGGACGGGCACACCGGTCCAGAGCGCGTCCGAAGCCGTGGTGTGCGCGCCGTACGGCGTCGTGTCGAGGAACAAGTCGGCCAGCGCGTAGCGCGCCAGATGAAAGGGATTGGCGAGCTTGCGCGCGAACACTAGGCGCTCCCGCGCGACCCCGCGCTGCTCGGCGAAGTCACGCAACCGCTCCTGCGTCGCGTCATTGCTGCTCAGGAGCCACAGCACGCTGCCCGGCACCCGGCTCAAAATCGCGAGCCAGCGCTCGAACGTGAAGCGGTGGATCTTATGGGCGCCATTGAAGCAGCAAAACACCGTTGCTTGCTCGGGCAAACCGACCTCGGCACGCGACGGAGTGTGCGCGGCGACCGCGCGACCGCGATGATTCGGCTGATAACACGGCAACCTGAGCACCTGCTCCGAGTAATAGAGCTCGTGCGACTCGGGCACGATGAAGTCGTCGGCGATCAGATAATGATGGTACGGGCTCGCCATGGATCCTGGAAAGCCGAGCCAGTTGACGATCACCGGCGCCGGCCGGCGCGCCACGAGCTTGAGCCGCGCTTCCCGAGTGTAGCCGTTCAGGTCGACGAGAATTTGCACGCCGTCGGCGGCGATTTTTCGCGCCGCCGCTGCGTCGTCCAAATGTGTGACGGACGTGAAGTGGTGCGCCGTGGCGTTGAAGTGGTTGTGCAGCGGGTCCTTCGAATCGGGTCCGCAGTAGTACGCAAAGACTTCGACCTTCTGGCGGTCGTGCAGAGTAAACACCTCCGTCATCAGATAACCGACCGCGTGCTCACGCAGATCCGACGACAGGTAGCCGACCCGCAGCGGGGCCGAGCTCGCCGTGATGGGAGGGCGTGCCATGATTTCCGGCGGAACACCGACGTCGAGCTGGTTGTAGTGGCAAGCAATCGCCAGCTGCAGCAACGGATCGTCCGTCAAAGCCGCAGCAGACAGCGGGGATACGCCGGCCATCAACGCGCAGCGTTCGACGCGCTCCGAGGGCAGTAGGACCGGCCATTCGCACTGTCGCTGCCTGAGCGCGATCAAATGTTGAATCGCTTCGCGCTGACTCGAGTCGAGCTCCAGGCTGTGGCGGAGCATCTGCTCAGCCGCTTCGTCTTGCTCTGCGGCCTCGAGCGCGCGCGCGCTTTGATTCAGCGTGGTGGTCTTGTGCGTGATCGCGCTGCCGGTGACCTGCGTCATGCGCGCGAGCGCCGCCGACCACTGAGCCAGCGCCAAGGCAACGTTGCCGAGCCGCTCATAGACACGACCGAGGTTGATGTACGCGGGGATGAAGTCTGCGTTCAGCGCAATCGCCCGCTCGAGGCAGGCACGCGCAGACTCGAGCTGCTCGGCGTCCGAGAGGGTCACCGCGTAGTTGAACAACACCGCGTACAGCAGCGGGTGCTCGGGGTTGTGCTCTATCCAACCGGAGTACAGTGACGCGACCGCTTGTGGCTGCCCGCCCTGCTTCAGCACCTCTACGGCGCGGATCAAGTCTGGAACAGTGAGCTCTTGAGTCGTCGGTCGGAGCATCGTCCCACTAAGCTGGTCTTGCGTCATTGCGCTTTCGTTTTAGCTGAGCGAGGCGTGGTCAGGCTAGACCAACGCGTCCAGCAAGGCCTGGATTTGCGCGTCGCTCATGCTTTGGAGCTGGGTATCGGTCAGGCCGCTGAGTTGCGTGCCGTTCAGCGCCTCGATATCGGCGGTCGTCAGGTAAGAAATCGTGGTCGTGGTCAAAAGCGAGATGGTCGTGGTGGAGATCTCGCTCAATTGGTTGGCCGACAGCGCCGCAATTTGATCGGAGGTGAACGCGCCGAGCTGGAACGCCGTGAGCGACCCGACTTGGTCGGCAGTCAGCGCGGCGAACTGAGCGCTGGACAGAGCCTGGAACTCGCTCGCGGTGAGGCTCGCAACCTGATCCGGGTCGAGGTTCTGGACCTGAGTCGTCGAGAACGCGGCCAGCTGATCGAGGCTCAAGGAGCGGAGCTGCAAGCGCTGCAGGCCGAGCAATTGCTCCGGGCTGAGCGCCGTAATTTGCGGGGTCGAGAGAAAGCCAATCTGAGTCGTGGTCAGCGCGGCGATCTCGTTTGGCCCGAGGCCCGCGAACTGCGTCGAGGTGAGCTCCCCGATCTGTGTGGCGGTCAGTCCGGTCATGCCGGTCGACGACAGCGCCCCGAGTTGCTGAGGTGTGAGCGCGGCGACCTGTGTCGGAACGAACGCAGCGACCTGCGAGTCCGTCAGGCCGTCGAGCTCGACCGCCGACAACAGGTTGATCTGCGCGGTCGTGAGACCCGAGATCTGAGTGGGTGACAGACCCGTGATGCCCGTCGACGACACGTTCTGGAACTGGGCGGTGGTCAGCGCGCTGAACTCGGCGCTGGTCAGGCCGGAAATCGCCGTGCCGGACAGCGCTCCGATCTGCGCCAGCGAGAAGGCAGTGAGTTGGGTCGTGCTCAGCGCAGCCACCTGCGCCGCTCCGATGCCGGTGATGCCCGTCGTGGAGATCATGCCCAATTGCGTGGGCGTGAGCACCGAGAGCTGCGTGGTCGTCAGAGCGGCGACCTGCGACGAGGTCAGTCCGCCGAGCTCTGCTCGCGTCAGCGCGGCCAGCTGCGTCGGGTTCATGCTCGCGACCACCGCGGTGTCGAGCGCAGCCATGCCCGTCGCAGATAGGCTACTGAGCTGAGTCGTGGTGAGCGACGCGAGCAAGCCGGACGTGAGCCCCGACAGCGCCGCGGTAGACAGCGCCGCGAGCTGGTCGTTGGTCAGCGCGCCGAGCTGCGGGCTCGAGAGGGAGCCGACTTGAGTCGCCGTGAGCCCGGCAATGCCGGACGCGGACAGCGACGCGACTTGGCTGCTGGAGAGCGCCGCGATTTGATTCGCCGCCAAAACGCCGACATCGGTCGAATTCAGGCCGGCGATCTGCGCCGTGGTCAGTGCCGAGAGCAAGCTCGTCGTGAGCAGCGCGGTCTGCGTGGAGGTGAGCGCGCCGAGCTGAATCGGAGCGAGCGCGCCCAGCTGGTCGCCGCTCAGCGCCGCCAGCTCATCCGGCGTAAAGCCCGTAATCCCAGTCGTGGAGAGCGCGGCGACCTGCGTGGTGGCCAGCGCACTAAGCTGAGTCGTGCCTAGTACGGCGACCTGAGTCG
>DATHOI010000592.1:0-6597 GCA_035485095.1 Polyangiaceae bacterium
GAATTCCGTTCTTTTCATCGAGTGCCAGGCTGCGAGGCTGGTTGAACCTAGCGCCGTTGGCCGGGCCACCGTCGCCCACGTACCCGTATTGGCCCGGTGTGCCCGCCAGCACGGACATCTCGCCCTGCGCGGTGACTTGATAGATCGCGTAGTAGTCGGCGATGTACATCGTACCGGTACTGGCGATCGCGATGGCTTGCGGGTAGTCGATCTCCGAAAGCGTGGCGGGTGCGGGTAGCGGCAAATGCCCGTTGGCGTGTGCATAATTCACGATCGGGAAGATGGTGCCTGTTGCAGGCGCTTGTGAAGCCACGCTGATCGTTTGCGGACTGCCCGTGACGGGCGTGCCGTGGATGTCAGTGTAGCTGGCGGTGAAGTGGTACGGTCCCGGTGACGCGAGGCCGACACGAGCCGCTTGACCCGAGATACCATTGAGGGCCCCGGTGCCGGTATTCACCACGGTGCTCGTGAAGTTGGTGGCGCTGGCATTGGGGAAACCCGAGCCAGGGTCGACACGCGTCCACTTCACCGGCACAGTGGCGATGGGCGCATTCGAGCCGTCCGTCAGCTTGACCTGCATGACCGGGGACGGCGCGTCGATGGACACGGTGTTTCCGGTCCCGCCTTGAGTTGCAAGCTTTGCGGTCCCAGCGACGCTGTTGCCGATGGTCGCGATGGTGCGCACGGAGTAATTGTTGGTGTCGGCAAAATACAGGTTGCCGGCAGAATCGAACGAGATGCCGTTCGGGTAGTTGAGCTCCGCGGCGGTAGTTGCGGGGACATCTGTCGCAGCAACGTAGTCCGTCACGGATGCAGCAGTCGGGCTCGCCGTGCCGTCACCCGCGACGGTGATCATCTTCGTGGTCACCGCATCGATACGGCGGATTTTGTGGGCATTGCGGATGGTCGTGTACAGGTTCCCCGCCGCATCGAAGGCGATGGCTGGAGTAGAGGCGAAGCTCGAGGCAGTCGCTTGCGCGTTCTCTCCGGTGCCGCCGTTGTACGCGCCCGCGACGAGCGTGAGCGAATTGTCTGCCTCGACGCGGGCGACGCCCGCGACGTAGCTCGGCAGCCCGGCGCCGCAAAAATAACCAGCGATGAAGGCGCGCCCGGCGCTGTCCCAAGCAAGTGAACAGGAGTCTCCATAGCCGTTGCAGGTGTAGAGCGCGAGCGGCAGCGCGGAGTTGCACGTACCTCCCGATCGATAGGTCGTAATGGTGGTGTCGGTGGCACTTACCTTGCGGATCCGTCCGATATTCGAGTCCGAGATATACAAATCGCCGTTCGGCGCCACGGACAACCCTTGCGGGTTCACGTACGCGAGCGTCGCGGGTCCGCCATCCCCGTATGGGGTCTGATTGACGCCCCCGCCAGCGTACGTCGTGATCGATCCGTTGCTCACGGATATGTCGAGCTGCCGCACGCGCGCGTTGCCAGCGTCCGCGATGTAGAGGACGGCGTTTGGCTCGTCGAGCGCCAGTGCGTAGACCTCAGAAAGTTGGGCTGATGTGCCCGGTCCGCCATCACCTAGCTGTGAGCCGCAGTTGGTCCCGCCCTTACCGGCGAGGCGCGTCACTTCACCAAGCGTGGAAAGCTCGTACACGTTGCAGTAATCGGAGAAGTAAACCGTGCCGTCCTTGGCCGAAACCGCTGAGTAGATCTGGTAATAAGTCTGAGCGACAGTGCCGGGGATGGGCGTCACCGGCGAGTTACCCGGACCACTGGTGTGCGTCACGTTTTCGATCGTGTAGATGTTGCCCGTCGTCGCCGCGGTCGCGGTTTCCGTGAATGTGATCGGCGTCGCTCCGGGAGCAGACACCGTGTAGGTGTACACCTGACCGGCGAGGCGCCCGACGCGACCGGTGACGTTTGCGTTGCCCGAACCGTTGGTGATCGCGGTGGCGACGCCGTAGCCACCGCTCGTCGCAGTAACCGTGACGGCTGCACCAGCAACCGCCGCGTTGTTCGCGTCCACCAAGTGCACCGTCACCGCCGTGAACGTCGAGTCGACCACGAACGACCCGCCACCACCCGCCGTTACCGTGAGCGTGCGGTCATTCGTGTGACACACGCCTTGGATGCAGCTCTGGTTCGTGCCGCAATTGAAGCCGTCCGTCACTGCCGTTTGGGTGTCGTTGCAGGTGGCGGGTGTCGTGGCGCAGTTCAGCGTGCCGGTGTGGCAAGCGTTGGTCGGAATGCAGGGATTGCCATTCACGCACGAGGCGCACGTGCCCGCGCTGCAAAAGGAATTCGCGACGGTGCCGCAGGCGATGCCGTTCTGGGCATTCGTCCCCTGATCCACGCAGTTCGGGCCGGTCGTGCAGTCGTAGGTGCCGGCGTGGCAGTCATTGCCGGTGGGAGTGCAGGAGCCGCCTTGCACGCAGGCCGTGCAGTTCGCGCTGCTGTCGCAGACTTTGCCCGTGTCGCACGCGGTGCCCGCAGTGAGGTTCGCTCCGGAGACGCAAGTCGGGCCGGTTTCGCAGGCCATGGCTCCTGCTTTGCACGCGTCAGCCGGGGTGCAGACGGTGCCGTCGACACAAGCGACGCAGGCGCCGACGCTGCACACCTTGCCGGTGCCGCAAGACGTGCCGTCAGCGGTGTTGCCGTTCGCGGTGCACACTGGACCCGCCGTGCAAGACAGCTTGCCCGTGGCGCAGGCGTTGTTCGGGTCGGGCTGGCACACGTCGTTGACTTTGCACGCCACGCACGCGCCGACGCTGCAGACTTTGTCCGTGCCGCACGCGGTGCCGTCGCTCGCGGCCGTACCGGAATCCACACACACGGCGCTGCCGCTCGCGCAGCTGATTGTGCCGGTGTCGCAGGGGGCTGCGCTGGGGATGCAGCTCACGCCGTCGACGCACGCGGGTCCCGCGTCCGAGCCGGAATCCGAACCAGAATCCGAACCGGAATCCGTGCCGCTCGCGCCCGCTTCGCCGTTGCCGCCGCTATCGGTGACGCCGGCGTCGACCGCGTCCTTCAAGTTTCCGGTCGCGGTCACCTCGGTCGGGTCCGCGCACACGCCGCCATTGGCGCACACTTGGCCGGTGACGCAGTCGCGGTCCATCTTGCATTGGTCGCGGCACTGGCGGTCGACGGCGCAGACCAGTGGGTCTTGGCAATCACTGTTGAATTCGCACTTATTCTCGGCCGGCAGTTGGCAGACGTTGGTCGCCATGCTGGGGCCGGCGTCACCCGGTGACGTCATGGCGCCGCTGATGCAACGCTCACCGGCCGGACAGTCCGCGCTGACCTTGCATTCGGAGTGGCACAGCCCGAAGCTGCACACGAGCCCGGTATTGCAGTCGCTATTCAGCGTGCATGGCTTGGTGGTGATGACCGGCGCGTTGCCACCCCCGCCGCAGCCCGGAAGCGCCGCGAGGCTAGCTCCCAACAGCAGGCAGACGATGGTCTTCTGAACGGAGCGAACCCAAGCAAATGACGCGACGGACATGATGCGTTACCTCGCCAAACCCTACACGCTAAGTGTTCATCAACTGGGGCCACCCCAAGATGATCCCGGGCAACTTATCACCTTCAGTCAGGCCACCGATACAACAATGAGTGGGCACTCGGCGTTGCCCGCGTGTTACTCGCGCCTTCGTAAACTCTTGGGCGTGCTTTCCGATGCATGATGGGACTGCCGTCCGCCGCGGTTGGTGCGCTTCGGGGCGCGGCCCGGCTGCCCGCGCTGCCGTTTTTCTGCCGTGTCGGTAACTCTTGGTCTAGCCGTTTCAGGCATCCGGACGCGTCACGCATGACGACGGTGAGCCTCGGCTGTCCGCTTTTACATTCGAGGGGCAAGAGCTGACCCGCTCCCGTCCGAGTGCTTCGCTGTGTTTCGGCTGCGAATTTTGCGACCCCGCTGAAGTGGGAAGCGAGCTAGGCTGACTCGGATCGATGTGGGTCACGCGTTGGCTGGGTCAGGTCGTCTTCCTCGCGCTCGGTGCGTCGCTCCTGGTCAATTGCGGCTCCAAACAGTCGAACGCGAGCTGCACGCCGGGCAGCTCAGTGGCGTGCACGGGCCCGGGCGGCTGTCAGGGCGCACAAGTCTGCGCAACGGACGGCGCGAGCTACTCGTCCTGTGATTGCGGCGCGCTGGACGGCGGCCAGACGTTTCCGAGCGAGGGCGATCACTCCGGGCTGCTCGGCGCGACGTGCCAGACCGTCGCCGACTGCCGTCTCGGATTGAGCTGCCTCGCTTCGGGGACGAGCTTCATTCAGGGGGAGGGCCCCAGCGCTGGTCTATGCGTCGTGAGCTGCGCCGCCGATCACACCGGTTGCACCGCGTCGGACCCCAATTCGACTTGCGTCGTGTTGGACGACAACGGCACGCCCACGGTTCCCGATGACGACGCCGCGTATTGCTTGCCCACGTGCAAGCTCGGGCCGGCCGCCGCGAGCGACGACAAGTGTCGCAGCCGCCCGGACCTCGTGTGTAGCGAGACGGCGACTGGCGCCGGCGCGGGCTATTGTCGGCCGGCATGTCGGAGTGACGTGGATTGCGCGCCGCGCTTCTGTGATCTGAAGACGGGCTTGTGCGGCGACACCGCGCCCGTGGGCCAGCCGATCGGCGCAACGTGCGACCCGCAGAACTCCGACTGCGCCGGTGGCTGCATCTCGCACAGCGCGACTTACGCGGAGTGCAGCGGCGTGTGCAGCTTCGACACCTCGGGCTGCGGCCAGAGCCAATCGAGCCCGCCCTTCGATTTCTACTGTTACCTCGACCCGTCGACGAATTCGGGGCCCGGCGATCTCGGCTATTGCACGAAGCTGTGCGATTGCGACAGTGACTGCGGGCGCCCGGACGCCGTCTGTCAGCCCGAGACCACGCTCAGCGCGAAGACCGGTCGAGCGGGCGTGTGTGGCTCGACAATGTTCGCGTCCGGCGGGCCGCGGCCGAATACGCCTTGCAAATAACAGCGCACCGCGTGGGCAGCCGCGTTTCTCGGTCCACGACGGGTCTCGCGTGGCGCTCCGGCCTTCGCGCGGCAATCCGCCTGAAAAAATAGCCAAAGTTTCGACGGTTTTTGTGCGCGTCGCTGGGGCAATTGCCCGCGATCCGCATTGCGCGTCAGAGGGCATTGGAGTACGCCCGAACGCGAGGATTTGCATATGACCGACCGCTCGCTCGATTCCTTCGGCACCCGCTCCCAGCTCGACGTAAACGGCAAAAAATACACGTATTTTTCCTTGCCGAAGTTCGCGGCCGCGCGCGCCAAGGACGTGTCCAGACTGCCCTTCTCGCTGCGCATTCTGCTCGAGAATCTGCTGCGCTGTGAAGACGGCAAGGCGGTCGTGAAGAAGGACATCGAGGCGCTCGCGAGCTGGGACCCGAAAGCGACGCCGGACACGGAAATTGCGTTTCACCCCGCGCGCGTCGTGCTGCAAGACTTCACCGGAGTCCCGGCCGTCGTCGATCTAGCCGCCATGCGCGACGCGATGGCGGAGATGGGAGGCGACCCATCAAAAATCAATCCGCTCTTCCCATCCGAGCTGGTGATCGATCACTCCGTGCAAGTCGACTACTTTGGTACCTCCGACTCGCTGCTGAAGAACACCAAGAACGAGTACCAGCGCAACGAAGAACGTTACGTGCTGCTCCGCTGGGCGCAGACCGCGTTCGACAATTTCCAGGTCGTGCCGCCGTCGACCGGTATCGTGCACCAAGTGAACCTCGAGTACCTGGCGCGCGTCGTGTTCGACAATGACGGCGTCGCGTATCCGGACACGCTCGTCGGCACGGACAGCCACACCACGATGATCAACGGCATCGGCGTGCTCGGTTGGGGCGTGGGCGGTATCGAGGCCGAAGCAGCGATGCTCGGTCAGCCGATCAACCTGCTCATTCCTCAGGTGATTGGGTTCCGTCTGTACGGCGCGCTACCCGAAGGGGCCACCGCGACCGACTTAGTGCTGACGATCACCCGAAAATTACGGGACAAAGGCGTGGTCGGCAAGTTCGTGGAATTCTACGGGGACGGCCTCGACCACCTGCCGCTCGCCGATCGCGCCACGATTGGCAACATGAGCCCGGAGTTCGGTTCGACGTGCGCGATCTTCCCGATCGACGCCGAGACGCTCACTTACGTGCGCTTGTCCGGCCGCAGTGACGAGCGCGCCGCGCTGATCGAAGCGTACGCGAAGGCACAGGGCTTGTTCCGCGAGAAAGGCACGCCCGATCCCGTCTTCACCGACACGCTCGAGCTCGATCTCGCGACGATCGTGCCGACGATGGCCGGGCCGCGCCGCCCGCACGACAAAGTAGCGCTGAAGGATGTCGGCGCGGGCTTCGCCAAGAACCTTGGCGAAATGGTGGCGCTGGCCAAGAATAAGGGCAAAGGCGCGCCCGCCCCGGCCAAGCCGGAAGACCTCACCACGCGCATTCCCGCGAAGCTCGACGGCGCAAGCTTCGACGTAGGTCATGGCTCGGTCGTGATCGCGGCCATCACGTCGTGCACCAACACCTCGAACCCGTACGTGATGCTCGGCGCGGGCTTACTGGCCAGGAACGCGGTCGCCAAGGGCCTGACCGTGAAGCCGTGGGTGAAAACCAGCTTGGCGCCCGGCTCCAAGGTGGTGACGCAGTATTTGAGCGCG
>DATHOI010000593.1:0-7533 GCA_035485095.1 Polyangiaceae bacterium
GGCGCGGGCTACGATTTGCTCGGGGCGGAGCGCGCGCACGATCTCCGGCGGGCCGGTCACAGTGACGTCGACCGTATGCGGCACGGTGCCGGCGCCCGGAACCCCCACGACCTCGACCGGGCGATTCTCGAATTTGGCTTCACTCACGCGTCGCGCGACGGTGACGGTGACGTTTGCTGCCGAGGGTCCGATGTAGCGCGCGCGCACCGGTGGCGC
The DNA here is from genome assembly GCA_035485095.1 of Polyangiaceae bacterium. Classification (GTDB taxonomy): domain Bacteria; phylum Myxococcota_A; class Polyangia; order Polyangiales; family Polyangiaceae; genus PMG-095. The sequence continues at coordinate 217 of DATHOI010000593.1, forward strand.
GTCGATGGCGATGCGCCTCCGATGCACGCCCTCGCTGAGCCCCGAGACATCGAACGCGGCGAGCCGAGCGAACTGCATGACCTCGATCACGCTGACGGGGCCGCGGACCGTGAGCTGCGTCGGATCCACGTCCGGCTCGCCCTTGACGACATAGCCGTCCGCGGGTTGCCCGGTGATCGCCGCTTGAATCGGGATCTGGCGCGTGACGACGTCTTCCCACTCCAGATCGATGCTGGGTGGATCGATGATGGTGATCGTCGTTTCAGGCGGAAATGAAAAATCCTTCGGCTCGAAGCTGATCGATTCGCGGTGGCCCTCACGCAGATCGATCTCTATCGGCACGATGCCCGTTTGAATCAAGCGATCGATGGCCCGCGCGGGCCCGCGGAGCGTGACGTGAATGCTGGCCGGAATCGGCGTCATCAGCTCGCGCTCGGCGCTCTCTGGCGGCAAGCGCATGACGATGGGGACCGGAATGGTGCGCTGTTGCTCGTCCGTTTGACCCTGCAAAAATGCGAACAAGCCCAGCGCGAAGGTGAGCGCGAGCGCCTTCAGCCCCAGGTTCTCGCTGAAGGACTCACGCAGGAACGTGAGCGCGCTGGCGAAGAGTGCCGACAGCATCAGGACTCACTCTGGCGCGAACCGCCGTCGTCTTGCGGGTCGTCATTGTTGCCCGGATCACTCGTGAGCCGATTGCGGCTTTCGCTGCTGGTCGTCACGGGCGTGCGGAGCGGGGTCACCACGACCGGCGGTGGCGGCGTGAGCGACGGCCGAAGCGGCGGTGGAGCGTCGCTCGTGGGGCGCACGCGCGGGCGCACGGGCGATGGGTCGGGCTCGGCCAGGCTGATGCGCGGGTGTGCGATCTCCGGCTCGCTCGGGCGGCGCTTCACGCTTTCCGGAGCTTCCAAAGCGCGACGCGAAATGGGCACGTCGGTCGAGCGACGGGACAGCGGCGCGTCTCCGGTGGTGCTGTCGCGCGCGGACTTGCCCGGCGCTTTGCGCGTCTTCCGGCGCACTTTGGGGCTGAAAATGGCTTCCAACATCGTGCGCAGCTTTGCGCCGTCGAGATTGGAGGCGATGTTGCCGTTGAAGCAAAAGCTGATCGTGCCGCGCTCTTCGCTGACGATCACGACGACCGCGTCCGTCTCCTCCGTGATGCCGAGAGCGGCGCGGTGGCGCGAGCCGAAGCTCTCGTCGACCACGCGGCCTTCGGGCATGGGGAAGAACACGCCGGCTTTGGCGATGCGGTAGTTGCGAATGATGACCGAGCCGTCATGCATCTTGTTCACACCTTCCGGTACGAACAAGGTGACGAGCAGATCACGCGACACTTGAGCGTCCAGCGTGTGGCCCTTGTGGACACCTACGAACTCGTCGAGATTCGCGTCCTGCTCGAAGGTGATGAGGGCACCGATGCGGTGGCGCGCAAGATCCGTTGCGGCCTCGACGACCGCGTCGATGACCTTCGACTCCTGCGAACGCATCATGCCGCCGAACCAAGCTCGACTCCCGACGCGCTGCAGACCGCGCCGGATGTCGTTCTGAAACACCACGACGATGATCAAGATCATGCTCGAGATCAGCGCGCCCATGATGTTGAGCACGGTCACGAGCTGCAGCACCTGCGCGATGATGTACAGCACGAACACCATCGCCAAGCCCATGCCGACTTGCATGGCACGCGTGCCGCGCAGCACCAGCAGCGCGCGGTACACGATGTAGTAAACCAGGAAAATATCCAGAGCGTCGCGCGCGAGCTGCACCAGCGTGCGACCTTCGAAGAAGGTGTGCAGGCTATCCAGCATGGGCGACTCCTGCCTGCCTGGTTTCGCCCTCGACGACCGCTGCTACGCGCAGGGCCTGGCGCACTTCACGCACGTCGTGAACGCGTAGGATGGTGGCACCGCGAGCGGCGGCGACGAGCGCGGCGGCCACGCTGCCACCGAGGCGCTCTTCTGGCGGAGCATTGTCGAGCGAGGCGATGAACGACTTGCGACTGGGTCCGACGACCAGCACGCCCTCAGTGCGAAAACGCGCGAGGCTCGCCAACAGCGAGAACGACTGACGCGCGTTCTTGGCGAAGCCGAGCCCGGGATCGAAATACACGTCAGCTTCCGACATGCCGGCGCGGACTGCGCGCTCCTTCGCGCTCTGCCATTCACGGCGCACGTCTTCGACGACGTCGGCGTAGCCGTCGTCGGCGTAGACCGAGAAGCCTTTCATGGTCGAAGCCGGGCCCCGCGCGTGCATGATGATCAACGCGGCCTGATGCTCGGCGCAGGCGCGGGCTAGGTCGTCGTCCGCCAGGCACGATACGTCGTTGATCAAGTGGGCGCCGAGACCGAGCGCGTAGCGCGCGACGGCTGGGCTCGTGGTGTCAACCGAGACCAAGAGGCCGGTTTGCAGCGCGTGGCGCAGGCCAGCCTCGAGCCGCGCGATCTGCTCCGGCGCTGGGATCGCGCGCGCGCCGGGGCGCGTCGATTCGGCGCCGATGTCGATCAAGTCCGCGCCGTCGCGCACGAGTTGATCGATACGCTCGCTCGCGCTCACCGCGTCGTCATAGCGGCCGCCGTCGAAGAACGAATCCGGCGTGACGTTCAGGACGCCCATGAGCAGCGTCCCACGCTCGCGGCGCAGATCTTCGATCCGAGTAGAGACGGGTCCCACCACTATGCGGTAGCAAGATGTGCGCCGTCGCGCAAGCATTGGAAACTGCTGTCTCTTGAGTCCTGAGCCCAGACGCTGCGAGGGCGCGCCGCTCAGCTCACACTTCGACGCCCGTGATGAAACCGCGTGCGGTCCAGGACTGGAACCAAGGCCCGATATTTTCGGCGATGGCCGTGGCTTCTCCCGGGATTTTTGCCTGTGCTTGCTCACAAGCGGCGACCAACGGGACGCGCCGCGTCAGGGCCTCGAGCAACGCGTGCGCGCCCGCGCTGAGCTGCTGATGGAACATCGATAAGTCGTGGCGATAGAGCAGTAGATATTCAGGCGCGGGGGCGGGGATGGGCACTTCTTCCCCGCTGGTTTGGGCGAGAAGGAGCTGCTGGCGCAGGGTCGCCACTGGGTAGTCGACCGCGAGCAGGCGCAGCGCCGGGTGCAGAGCGATGCGCGCGTTCTGCCAGGCTTCCTCTGGGATCTCGGCCAGCCGTGCCGCGTCGAGCGGCACAGCATCTGGTGCGTCGAAAATCTCGAGGTACGCAAGCTCGAGGCGCGCCATGTCACGACACAGCGCGTGCTCGGGCAGCCAATGCTGAGCTGCGACGTATTCCGGAAGATCGAGACCCAGATCGCGCAGGGTAAAGCTGCGTGGTGGATACGCGTCCAGGTAGCCCTCGATCAAAGTTTGCCAGGGCCCTTGCCCCAGAATGCCACTCAGCCCGGGGAAATCTTCCACTAGCGAAGCGGTGTGGCGGAGCCAGAACTGCTCACGGTAAATCTCGAGCCGCTCGACGGGCGACAGCCGGCCGCTCGCGCACACCACGCCGCGGGCTCGCTCACTGAGCGCCGCGTCCTTCGGCAGAGCGCGCCGCTTGCCGAGTTGCTCCGCAAAAAATAATAGGATTCGATCGAGCTCGTTCGGCTCGTTCGCTCGGTCCTCGTCTTCGAGACGCGTCACTTGGCCGCGGCTCCGTCTGCGATCTCGCGTGGACCGCCTTGGCGCCAGCCGTGCTCGTGCTCACTCGAGGCGTCGGTCTGTGTCGGAACACCGCGTGGCACGGGCTCGAGCGGAGCGCCACTCAGTGTCCGATCGCGCACGGCACGCGCTTTCTCGGTCTCTGCCATGAGCACGTCGAAGCTCGGGATCTCGTCGTCCCACTCGATCAAGGTGGAGACGGAGCCGGTGAGCTCGATGGTTCGCCGATACAGATCCCACACCGGGTCGATCACCGAACCCCGGTGCGTATCGATGATGTACGCACCGAGATTCGTGTGCCCAGCCAGATGGATCTGCACGACGCGCTCGTGCGGCACCTGCTCTATGAATTCGAAGGGATCGAAGCCGTGATTGTAGGCCGACACGTACACGTTGTTCACGTCGAGGAGCAGTCCGATGTCTGCGCGCTCTGCGATCTCGCTGATGAACGCCCATTCGCTGAACGTGCTCGCTTCATAACTCAGGTAGCTCGAGGTATTTTCGAGCGCAAAGCGCAGCTCGAGAAAATCCTGCACCTCGCGCGCGCGCTCGACGACCCGTTCGATGGCCTGTTTCGTGTACGGAATGGGCAGCAGGTCGTGAACGTGCGCGCCGCCCGCGCCGGACCAACAGAAATGATCGCTCAGCCAGGGCGGCTTCACTTCTGCGAGCAAACGCTTCAAGCGCTTCAGGTACTCGCGGTCGAGCGGCTCTGGCCCCGCGATGCCGAGCGACACGCCGTGTGGCACGACGCGGTACGACTCGAGCACACGCGCCAAGTGGTAACGCGGCTTGCCGCCCTCGACCAGAAAGTTTTCGCTGATGACCTCGAAGAAGTCGACAGCCGGTTGCTCGCGCAGCACGTGCCCGTAGTGCGGCACGCGCAGGCCGACCCCCACGCCGAGATCCGGCACGCCCAAGCGCGCGCGCGCGGTCAACGCCACTCCGAGGTCACTTCGGACAGTGACCGTTACAGCCGCCTTTGCCTTTGCAGTCGTTCTGCCCGGCGCAAGCGTTGGTGTCCGTCTTGCAGCCGCCCTTGCCCTTGCAGTCGTTCTTTGCTTTGCAGCACTCCTTGGCGCCAGCCGCGGCGGCCGCGGGGTCGGCGGCGGCTGGAGACGCCGCGGGCGGGGTGCTGCTGCCGCCACACGCCGTGGTCATCGCGCCGAGCATGATGCCCGCTGAAGCTGCCTGTGCGATCGATTTCGATAAACTAAAAGCCATAACGACTCCCGATGTCTGGTTGAATACTGGTTCACGAAGGACGCGCAAGCGCGGTCGCTCTTCACATTTAGCCGGTCCTCGCTTGGTTTACGAGGCGCTGAGCGCTTCGGATCGGCGTACAATCGCGGGCAATGTTCGCGCCCGTCACGGTTCCCGCCGCGTTCGCTGCTCGAAGGCAGCGGCTCTCCGCCGGCTTTGCTGGCCCTGCGCTGTTCGTCTCGGGCATGTCCCGTCCGCGCAACTTCGCCGGCAACCGCTACCCGTTTCGCGCCGAGAGCCATTTTTTGTATTTCGTGGGCCGCGCCATCGAGGGCGCGGCCGTGCTGATTCAGTCCGGCGAGGCGACGTTGTTTGCGCCGCGTCCCGACCCAGAGGCCGAGCTTTGGTCCGGCAAACAGCCGAGCTTGGACGAGCTCGCGCGCGAGCTCGCGATCGACGTGCGTCCCATCGACGAGCTGTCGCTGCCGGATTCAGCCGCGACTCTGCCCGCTCAAGATTCCGAGAGCTCGATTTGGCAGAGTGAGCTCGTAGGGCGCGACATCATTCACGGCTCGGGCTTCGAGCTCGAGGGTGCGGATCGTAAGCTCGCTGAAGCGGTGATCGAGCTGCGGCTCGAGCACGACGCCGCCGCGGTCGCTCAAATGCGCTTTGCCGCTGCGGTCGCCGATCAGGCGCACCGCGCGGGCATGCGCGGCACGCAGCCTGGGCAACGCGAATTCGAAGTGCGCGCTCGCATGGAGGCCGCAATCTGCGCGGCGGGTTGCGCCTGCTCGTACAACTCGATCGTGACCGTGCACGGGGAGGTGTTGCACAACGAGCGTCACGACGGTCTGCTCGAAGCGAGCGACCTCTTGCTCGCCGATGTCGGCGCTGAAACGCCCGAAGGTTGGGCCTCGGACGTGACGCGAGTCTGGCCCGCACGCGGCGAGTTCTCGAGCACGCAACGTGAGCTGTACGGTGTCGTGCTCGCCTCGCAGCTGGCAGCGATCGCGGCGGTGCGCCCCGGCGTGCGCTATTTGGCCGTACATCGCGCGGCTGGGCTCGAGCTGCTGCGTGGTCTGATCGCGCTCGGTATCTTCCGTGGAGATTTGGAAGACTTGTACGCGCGCGGTGCCGCAGCGTTGTTCTTCCCACATGGCGTTGGCCATCTGCTCGGCCTCGACGTGCACGACATGGAGGACCTCGGCGACCGCGCCGGTTACGCGCCGGGCCGTGTGCGCAGCGAAAATAGCGGGGACCGCTATCTCCGCCTCGACCGCGATTTGCGCGCGGGCATGGCCGTCACGATCGAGCCGGGGTTCTACCAAATTCCGGCCTTGCTCTCGAATCGCGTCGAGGTCGGCGGGCTCGAGTCGGCGCTCGACCGCAAACGCTTGGCAGAATTCGCCGACGTGCGCGGCATCCGCATCGAGGACGACGTGCTCGTGACCGAAGACGGCTGCGACGTGCTCACCGGCGCCATTCCGAAAACCATCGCAGAAGTCGAAGCAGCGCTGCACGCTTAGCTCACGCCCGACTCCAACTCTGGGCCTATGTTGATGGTCACGCGTCCCAACGCGCGCCGCCCCAGCCTTCGGCGTCACCGCTCGCCGAACCGGAAGAAAGCCGCGCGCTACGTATTCCTGCCGCCCAAGGATCCGCGAGCGCTGGCGAAGGCGCGCGAGCCCAAGCGCTTCAAGTCCTCATTCCCGCAGGAAATCTGATGTTTAGACTTAAACATCGAACTCGCGCGCGAGAAGGGCCCCGCCGCAGTGCTCATTCTCAGAGGGAGCAGGTGGACACGCGACGCGGATTTGCCCGCGCACGGCTCACAGATCGGTGATCTGGTAGTCTTTGATTTTGTAGAGCAGCGCGCGGTGGCTGATTTCGAGCACTTCTGCGGCGCGGGTGCGGTTGCCTTTGGTCTTTTGCAGAGCGCGCCGGATCAAGATTTCCTCGATGATGCGCATCGTTTTTTTGACGCTCAGCTCGCCGCTCGCGAGCTGCATCTGTACTGGGTCGCGCGCTTCACGCAGGCGATCGGGCAAATCTTGGGCGACGATCTGGTCGCCCTCGGCGAGCACCATGGCGCGCTCGATCGTATTCTCGAGCTCGCGCACGTTGCCGGGCCAAGGGTACTCGAAGAGCAAGCGACGTGATTCGGTGTCGAGCCCGCGGATCGACGTGCCAAGACGCCCATTGTTGCGCGCGACGAAATGATCGATGAGGAGGGGGATGTCCTCGCGTCGGTCGCGCAGCGGCGGCACCAGGATCGGTAGTACGTTCAGGCGATAGAACAGATCCTCACGGAAGCGCCCGGCCTTCGTTTCGGCGGTCAGATCGCGGTGCGTCGCCGTGATGATGCGCGTGTCGACCTTGAGATCGCGCGTGTCGCCGACACGCCGGATTTTCTCGTCCTCCAACACGCGCAGCAGCTTTACTTGTAGGGCGAGCGGCAGCTCGCCGATTTCGTCCAA
>DATHOI010000594.1:0-2948 GCA_035485095.1 Polyangiaceae bacterium
TGGTCTGCGGCGCGTAGCCGTCGCGCACCGTCGCCACGTCCCGAATGTAAACGGTCGTGCCGTTCACCGTCTTCACCGGAATGTCCCCCAGCTCCGGGATCAGCTCGGGGCTCGAGTTGATCAAAATGGGGTATTCTTCAACGCCCATTTTCGCCGTGCCAGTCGGCAAAATCACGTTCTGCAGGCCGAGCGCGTTGTTCACGTCGCGCGGCGACAATTGCCAGGCGTACAGCTTCTTCGGATCGATATCGATCATCACTTGGCGCTGCTTGCCGCCATACGGGTACGGCAATTGCGCGCCCTGCACGGTCGCGATGTCCGCGCGGATGAAGTTCACGCCATAGTCGAAGAGCTGTTGCTCGCTGAGCGAATCGCTCTCCAGCGCAATCTGCAAAATTGGCACGTTCGACGCGCTGTAGCGAATCACCAAAGGCGGAGTCGCGCCGGGCGGCAACGAGCGGACGATGGTCTGCGAGATGGCCGTCACTTGCGCGGTCGCCGCGTCGATACTGGCTCCCGGTTGGAAGAAAATCTTGATCACCGAGATGCCGCTCAACGTCTGGCTCTCGACGTGCTCGATGTCGTTCACGGTCGTGGTGAGCACACGCTCGTAACCGGTGACGATGCGCTGCTCCATCTCCTCCGGAGGCAAGCCGCCGTAGTTCCAGATCACGGAGATGACCGGAATGTCGATGTCCGGAAAGATGTCCGTCGGCATCCGGAGGATGGTGAACACCCCCAAGATGACGATCAGCATCGACATCACGACGAACGTATAAGGGCGCCGAAGCGCAAGGCGGACGATCCACATGGCGAACTGCTTATTCTAGAGAGGGCGGTTCAGTCGGACCGCAGCAAAACACTCACCCGGTACCTCCTAAGGTCGACCCTCACGATCGTCCAATATATTGTTCCCTATCTTGTGATACCTTTTGGGTATCGGTCGCATAAAGAGCGGCAGAAATCGCGCGTTCCATGGAACTCCGGCATTTGCGTTACTTTGTTACGGTCGCAGAAGAGCTGCACTTCGGACGCGCCGCGCAGCGCCTGCACATGGCGCAGCCCCCGCTGAGTCGACAGATTCAGGTCCTCGAAGCGGAGCTCGGCTTTCAGCTCTTCGAGCGTTCGCGACGGCGCGTCGAGCTCACTCCAGCCGGCAACGCGCTGCTCAGCGGCGCACGTCAGGTCTTCGACACGTTGGACGTAGCCATCCACGATGCACGTAGCGCGAGCGCAGGCGAGAGCGGCCGCTTGGTCGTCGGCTATCCGTCATCGCTCGCTTACAGCGGGCTCACCGAGCTCTTGCGCGCTTTCCGCACGCGCTTTCCAGGCGTCGACATGACTCTGCGCGAGCTGTCGCCGGGCGAGCAAATCGACGCACTGAAAGCGGGGAACCTCGACGTGGGCTTCGTGCGTTCCTCACTCGACGACCCGTCGCTCGTCGCCGAACGCGTGCGAAAAGAGGCGCTGATGGTCGTGCTGCCGGATGACCACCCCCTTTGCACGAAGCGCGTCATCCCACTCGCGGCGCTCGCCCAAGAACCGTTCGTGTTGTTCCCGCGAGCGCGTGGTCCCGCCTACTTCGATCAATTGATGGCGTTGTGTCGCGCCGCCGGCTTCACGCCGCGCATCGTGCAAGAAGCCGCGCAGCTCGACATCATCAGCATGGTCGCCGCCGGCTTCGGCATCTCGATCATGCCCTCGTCGATGCGCAATTTTCACCGACCCGGTCTCAGCTTTCGCCCTATCGTCGGTACCCCGCAGGTCGAGTTGCTGATCGTCTGGCGACACCAGAATCTCTCGCCAGCACTGCACAAATTCCTGGATCTCGTGCGCATCCTGGGTGTCGATCGTCGCGGCCCACGCGCCGGTTCGAAGCGCTGACGCAGGCACCGCGGGCCGCGCTTCCAAGACGACCAGAGTCGAGACTAGAGTGCGGCGCAATGCCGATTCTTCGCAACTCGATCTCGGTTCTTGGTTTGGTTTTTCTCGTGGCGGCGTGTGACGACCCTCCGAAGCCCGACGCCGACAAGCCTGCAGCCTCGGCGTCCGCCGCATCGGTGGCCTCCGCCACTCCTGCGTCAACGCCCGCGCCGGCACCAGCGCCCGCTCCTCCCAAGGTGACCAAGAAGCTCGAGGATTGCCCAAAGGGGCCGAACGTCGAGTTCGATCAGAAAGAAATCGAAGCCGAAATCAGAAAGAAGCTGCAGAAGCCGGATGGTCCGATCACGAGCGCTGACCTGAAGAAAGTTCGCTCGCTCAATTTGTCGAACGTCAAAATGGCGGGCGTCGACGTGTGTCTGTTCTCGCAGCTCACCGGCTTGAAGGATCTATTCTTGGGACCTGGCGATTTCGACGATTTGTCGCCGATTGCCAACGCCAAAGATCTCGAATCGCTCGCCGCCTCGCGCAATCAGGTTCACGATCTGACGCCCCTTGCCAAGCTCAGCAAGCTCGATCGACTGGACCTCGGGCGCACCCAAGTGGCCGATTTGAAGCCGATCGCGGGGCTCACTTCTCTCACCGAGCTAGCGCTCGACGACTGCCCCGTCGAGGACGTGAGCCCGCTCGCCAACATGACCAAGCTCGAAAAGCTCAGCATTCAGCGCACGAAGGTGAAGGACGCTTCGCCGCTCAAGGCGCTGAAGAAGTTGAAATTCCTGTACGTGAACGGCACACCCGCGGACGAAGACGGCATGACCCTCGCGCCCATCCGCGGCAACGGCACCAAGGTCTTCGACCAGTAGTCGACGCTTTGGAGCCGGCCCTAGAACGTCCTAGGACAGTTTTAGGGGGTGGGCTCTCAGCCCGTGTGTAGTCCGCATTCGCGCTTGGTGGCTTCTTCCCACCACCACCGCCCTGCGCGCTCGTGCTCACCCGGCCGAGGGACGCGCGTGCAGGGTTCACAGCCGATCGAAACGAAACCCTGATCGTGGAGCTCGTTGTAG
>DATHOI010000595.1:0-3222 GCA_035485095.1 Polyangiaceae bacterium
GCGCACGACAACGCTCACCTCGAGGTTCGCGACCAAGTCGACGTAGCGGCGGCGATAGCGAATGTCGACATCCGACAAGCCGTGCCACTTGTCGGGTAGCGGGCGCATGGCCTTCGTCAGCAAGCGGAGCGACGTGATTTGCAGGCTCAGCTCACCAGTCTTGGTGACCATCGCCGGGCCGCGCGCCTCGATGTGGTCGGCGATGTCGATGTCTTCCAGCGCGCCGAAGCCAGCCCCGAGCACGTCTTGCTTGGCGAAGAGCTGCAGCTCCTCAGTCATGTCTCGCAAACGCAGGAACGACGCTTTGCCAAAGCCACGGCGCGCCACGAGCCGACCGAGCACGTGAAACTCACGACCCGCAGCAATGGCTTCGACTCGTACGGGGTCGTAGCGAAGCTCGGTGGCGGGCTCGAGCAGCGCGGGCGCGAACAGCTCGCGGATCTCACGCAGCAAGCTGCGATCCGAAACGCGTGCGTCATTGGCGAACGGATTCTGTCCGCGGGCGCGCAGTTGCTCGGCCTTGCTGCGACGCACCTCGACCAGCGCGTCTTCACCACTTTTTTCCGTCATTTACGCGGCCCGGGTGTAGCGCGAAGAGTGGGACGACTCAAGACAGAGCGGCCGGAGGCGTCCCCTGCCCCGTAGCGCGATCCGCGTTTCTGAGCAGGAAAGCCTCGATGAACGCGTCCAAGTCGCCGTCCAACACGCCCTGTACGTCCGAGGTCTCGTGCTCGCTGCGCAGATCCTTGACCATTTGGTAGGGCTGCAGCACGTAGCTTCGGATCTGGCTGCCCCAGGCAATTTGGCCCTTGGCGGCTTCGTAGCGCGCTTGCGCGGCCTCACGCTTGGCTTGCTCGAGCTCGTACAAACGCGCCTTCATCATCTTCAGCGCCATGGCGCGGTTTTGATGTTGGCTGCGCTCTGCGCGGCACACGACGACGATGCCCGACGGAAGGTGCTTCATGCGCACGGCCGTCTCGACCTTGTTCACGTTCTGGCCGCCCTTGCCGCCAGCGCGCATGGTCGTCGTTTCGAGATCACCATCGGCGATCTCGATGTCGATTTCGTCCTCGATGTCGGGCGTGACTTCGACCGCCGCGAAGCTCGTTTGGCGACGCGCATTGCTGTCGAACGGGCTGATGCGCACCAAGCGGTGCACACCCATTTCCGCGCGCAAGTAGCCGTACGCGTTGGGGCCGCTGACGGTGAATGAAGCGCCGTCGATGCCCGCCTCTTCAGCGGCTTGAAAGTCGATCACCTCCGTCTTGAAACCGCGCCGCTCGGCCCAACGCAGATACATGCGGAGCAGCATTTCTCCCCAGTCCTTCGACTCGGTGCCACCAGCGCCAGGGTGAATGCTGACGATCGCGTTGGCGTGATCGACCGGGCCCGAGAGCATGCGCTGCAGCTCGGTTTGCCGCACACGCTGAACGAGCGCAGGAACTTGCTTCTCGACCTCGTTCACGATCTCGTCGTCTTTGTCGGCAGCGCCGAGCTCGAGCAGCTCGACCGCGTCGACGACGTCTTTGGTCAGTGATTCGATCAGGCTGATCTTCTCGACGGCGGAAGCGCGCTTCCGCATCAAAGCCTGAGCTTTTTCTTGGTTGTCCCAGAACTTGGGAGCCGCAGACAGTTCGTCGAGCTCTTCGACTTCCCGCTTCAGTGCCGGGACGTCAAAGAGACCCCCTTAGCGCGTCAACGCGCCTTTGGAGGTCGGACAGGGAATTGCGGGCATCAGCGAGCATGGCGAGGCGTATCTACCTCGGGATTCCGCTTCTCGCTAGGGGCGGGCGGCTCGGGCTGATCGCTTTCGCCAATCGCCTGGGAAAACCAGCCGTCCGTGAGCACGTCGAGCTCTACCGCGGCGCCGAGCGCCTCGAGCTCTGCCGTTTCACGCACCTCGGGCTCGCTATCTTCATCGGCGGCTCGGACGCGACTGCGTTGCCACAAGGCCAGGCGCTCCAGCACGAGATCGACGAGCTTCCGCTCGGCCGCGTCGCGCTCATTTTGCAGACGCTCGATGCTCACCTCTTGATCGGAGAACACCAAGCGATCCAAATGCCAGGTCAGGCGAGCCTCGAACAAGAGCTCGGACGTGCCAGCCTGCGTGTATTGATACGGGTCGTCACTCGTCGGGGTGAGACGCAGCGTTTCCCCAGTACTGCGCAGCGTGCGCAGCCGCAACTCGGGCAGCACGGCGGAGCTGCGCGCTCTCCCCGAGAGGCTGCTGAGCCGCGTGCGCGCGCTGTAGTAGCCGGCGACCGCGAGCGCGTGGCGAACCGCACCACGCGCGAGCCGTGGGGTGAGAAGCGGCACGAGCGGGTCGTGCTTCTTCACTCGCAATGGCGGGGCGGGCGCGGCATCGCTCTCTTTTTTTGGGGGTTCCTCTGCCAACCGCGGTTCGACACTAGGGACGCGCGGCGACGCCATGCGATCGAGCGGCACATTGACAATCAGGAAACCGCCCCATTGGTTCAGCCAAGGCCCCGCTTGATACTGCGCGGACAACGACACCCAAAAGCCCGCGGGGTTCGGCGAGGCATGCGCAGGCGCCGCAGCCAGAACACCGCTCAAGATCGTGGCCACCCCCAAAAGCCCCCGCACCATGGCTAGGAGTCGGGCAAGCGCAGCGACAGTTGCGCTCGACGTGCGCACACCACACGCTGCGAGCTGGCGGAGAAAGCCTAGGAGCGAAGGCTCACGTGCGCGAGCGCGCGCCGTTCGGCATCGGGCGGCACGACGCCAACGAGCGGGTGCGGGCGGAATTGCGGGGCCCGTTCTCCGGCGCGGCCCGGCGCTGAGGCTCCGAGATCAGAGGCGAGCACGAACGGCCGGAAGCGCCCGTCGACGAACCAACCGAGCGCGGCGCGGACGACCGATTCGGCGCCCAAGCTCGGCAAGACGGCGCTACCGACCTCAGCGTGGGGCGTGATGTCGAGCGCGCGACGTTCGACTTTACCCGCGCGCGTTCGAAAACTCACGACGCGAAGCAGAGCGCGACCTTCGGGCGCGTGCGCGCGGAGTTGCTGCCAAGTTTGGGCTGGGATCTCCCAATACACTTGGCGACGACCGGCGAGCGAGAGCGTGAGCAGACAAGGGGCAGGCTCGGCGGCGGGAGCAGGCTCGACGGCGGGAGCAGGCTCGACGGCGGGAGCAGGCTCGCTCGCCACGACAGGTTCAGCTGCGAAAATGGGCTCGGCAGCCGCGACGGCGTGCTCGGCG
>DATHOI010000596.1:0-9080 GCA_035485095.1 Polyangiaceae bacterium
GGTCTGAATCGACTCCGCCAAGGATTCGGGAAGAAACTGGATCACGTAGATGCGCGCCGGGTCGTTGCGCCCGTGTTCGGTGAGCCAGCAGTGCGGAGTGGAGCCACCGAGCAAACACAGATCACCGTCACTGAATGGTTCGATGCTGTCGCCGACGTAGCGCAGACCCGAACCGCGATCGATCAGCGTGAGCTCGAGCTCGGGATGAAAGTGCCAGGGGTAGTTCAGACCGTTCGGGGCGAAGTCGCGAAAGGCAATCCCGAGATCGCGATCGAGGTCGACATGTTCGTAGAACGCCCGTTTGGATCCGCTGAGCACGACTCAACTTACCTCCGGAAGCGGTGTTTGGGTCGAGTCCCGAAATCTTGGGTGAAGGCAGCCTCGAAATCGTGCTTCTATCGCTAGAATCGCGCGTTCGACGGACGCCCACCAGAGCCGTAGGTCAGTGGTTCGAAGCCACTGGGGTGCGCTGAAAAACGCTGCTTCCTCATTTGACGACGACCTCGGCGACGCATGAGCCATCGCTGCAGATCAGCGGCGAGCAACAGTCGGCGTCTGACGTGCATTGGCCGCAGACTCCGTCTTTGCAGGCCTGGTTGTGGCAATCCTCGCACGACCCGCACGGAGTGCCGCCGCCGCCACCGCAGCCGTCGCCCGCACGCAGCACGCCGCGGTCGTAGTGGATGTCGGTCACGTCGCTCGCGCGAAAACTGCCCGCAAAGATCGAGCCGTAGATGGCATTCTTAGCGGACCAAACCAGTTGCTCGGAGTTGGCGGCGTACAGCTCACCAGCCAGCCGAACGTCCGCGGAGAGAGCAATCTTGGCCGTGCCGCCAACGTAGGCTCGGCTGAGCGCCGGATAATTCGGTGAGCCGAACACGAGCGTATCCGAAGCCTGCAGCGTGCCGCCGATGAACAAATCGAGCTCGGCATCGGGCTCGAGCGTGAACGCGAGCGGGGAGCTCGCCGCGACGTCGCCCTCCACGTAGATAGCCGTGCGCCCGTGCACCTGAATGGTCAGGGCCAAGCTCGGCTGAATGCTAGTGAAGTAGAAATTGCCGCACGGTAGATCGAGGCGCAGCGGCGCACCCGGATTCTCGAACACCTTCTCGTCGAGGCCGATCAACGCATCGTCATTGTTGGGACTGCGGTGAGCCTGGACGATCGCTGCTACGGGAACGAGCTGATCCGCGCTGCAATCACAGGCCGGAGCCACGGCCGTGACGGGTTCGGTCTTGCCTTTCACGGTGACGCCAGAGAGCGTCCCGACGACGTAGGCCGGGCCGCCTACGGTGAATGGGGTGCTCGCCTTCCAGCTTCCCGCAAGGTGCATGTCGCTCTTCACCTCGCTGGCTGGGCCCGAGCTCGAGTAGTCACCGCTTCCGGCAACCCACAGCGTGCCGCCAACCGTCACTGCGTCCGACCAGTTGGTCACGTCGCGATCCACGGCCACGCCGCCGCCGAGCTCGCCGGGTTGATACGGTCCGGTGGTGCTGTCAAACGCATCAGTGGTGAGCTGAGCACTAACGTCGAGGTCCGTGCAGGAGCACAGTGACCAGCGAAATGTGGTCTGCGCCAACGTGCCGAGGCAGCCGGTGGGCCCCGAGCCGATGCTGATCGGAGGTCCACCTCCCGCGCACGTTTTCGGATCAGGACCGACTGGCACGCTAGCGACGCAGCGGCCATTGCTGCAGCCTTGTTTGTCCGGGCAGGTACTCGCGCAGTCGCCGCAGTGCGCGCTGTCGTTTGCGAGATCGACGCACGCCTGACCGCACACAGTCAGGCCGGGCAAACAACCCGAAGAGCACACACCCGCCGAGCACACCTGAGCCCCCGTGCACACGACGCCGCAGCCGCCGCAGTTGTTCGGATCGACGCTGCTGGGGATGCACGCGCCCGCACAAAGAGAGCTGTATGGTGGGCACCCGTTGCCGGTGTCACTGCCGCTCTCTCCGGCAGCCGCGGGTGATCCGGCGACGTTCAGCGAAAGCCCGCCGCCGCCACCGCCACCGCCGAGATCGGACGCGCCGCCCGACATGCCGGCCACGCCCAGGCCGTGCCCAGTACCGCTACTGCCGCACGAGATAGACGCGGCGAACGCGCCGCTCACTAACGCCAGCAACGGCCAGGCGCGGACGGATAACTTCGTCATGCCGATCTCCTCGTGGCAGTCTTACGAGCGAGACTGAACGGCGTCAATGCGCCCGAGCCCTGCGTTCGAGTGCACTGACGCGGCAGGCGAGATCTACTTTTTTTCAATCTTGAAAGCACGGAGCGTCCGCACGGTGCGGCGCGGCGCGCGGCCCTCTTTCTTGGAGACTTCGAGCAAGATACGTGGGCTCGACATGATGTTCAAGGCAAGCTCGCGCGCAAATTCCCGTCACCGCTGAGGAACTTCGGGCCTCCCAGGCGTCAACGTAGTCGCTCGCCGACCCCCGACGACTATCGAGTGATGTTCACGACGATGTCCGCCTGCGAACGGTGCACACCGAGCGCGATTTTTGCGCCGCTCGTCGTCGCGGCGTAGAGCGTGTTCAAGTCAGTGAGCGACGTCACGCTCTGGCCGTTTAGCGCAAGGATCACGTCGAGGGCCTGCAGCGTATCGGTCGCGGCTTGGCTCTGTGTGGGGACCGACACGACGAATACGCCAACGTCTGCGCCGATGCCGGTCGCGGATTGTTCGTCGAGCCCGATCAGGTTTTCTACCTCGGCGCCGCGCCACGTTTCGGGATTCGGATCACGCATGCTGGTGTCCGTGCCGGTGCTGGCCCCGAAGAAAGGAGTGCTCGCTTGGGCGCGCAGACTCAAGCTGACCACACCGTAGACGTCAGCCGGAATGCTCTTGATGCCGAGCGCGAATGCGGGCGAAGAGCTCGCTAGCTGGTAATTGCCATTCATGGCGTCCACGAAGCCGGGAGTGCCCGAGGCCGAGTGGGCATCCACACCGTAACCGTGCGCAGCGGACAACGCGGACGCGCTCGTGAAGAAATTGTAGTCGAGCTCCTTGCCCCAGGCGTCCGGGCTGACGGGAGAATAGCCGCCGAATACGTTGTGCGTGAACACGTCGCCACTGCCGGTCGGCCAGACGTGCACACTGAGCCCAGAGTTGCCCGCGAACATGTTGTTGTCACCCGTTCGGCTGTAACCTTCTCGGAACTTGAGCCCGCCCGCGAGGAACACGTTGTTGGTGATGATGTAGTTGGTCGAGCCGTCGTCGAGGTCCGCGTCCCAGCCGTGGTCGCAACGCCAACGATTGTTCGCCAACGTGATCGGCTTCACCGCATCCAAGAACGGTAGATTCGCGTCCTGCGCGACTCGCGATTCGATCGCCTGTGTGTTGTTCTGCCAATAGCGGTCGCGAGCCCAACTATTGTACGCGCCGTGATCACCCGTCTCGAGCACGGTGGCGAACACGTCGTTGTAAGAGATGACGTGCCCACCCCAGCAACCGTCACCGACATTGATACCCGCGCGCGGGACGTTGTAGATGCTGTTGTGTGTGACGGTGATGTCTTCTGCCATGTCGATGCCAACGCCCGCGACCTGCTTTTCAGGATCACCGATGTCGTGGATCAAGTTGTCCGAAGCGCTGCATTCCGCTGGGTAGTCGGGTGTTTGAGGGCCTGGGGTTTTATCGAGATTGGCGACGGCGATAGAGGTCGCGCCGTAACCGATCAACGGGTTTCGCACCGCAGCGACGTCACCCATGAACAAGATCGCGCTCGAGCCGATGCCGATGAATTTGTTGCTCGTGACGTTGACGCGCCGATTGTAACCGTTGACGAACACGCCAGCGCCGCCCAGCTGATCGAAGAAGCTGTTTTGGATGTTGCAATCCTCGGCGCCCGTCACGAACACGGCTCCGCCCCGGTAGATCTCCCAGTCCGAGCGCAGGACGATTTCCGTCGCTTTTTGAAAGGTGCGCGACGTGTGCATGTAGTGAAAGCCGTCGAGCGTCAGCCATTGCACGGGCGCGTCCGATGTACCGGCAAACTCGAAAACGCGCTCCATGCCCGCCACTTCGATGGTGGCTGAGCCGAGATCGGTGCCTTGCGGCGGCATGAAATAAAGGACGTTGTTCGGGCGATCGAAATACCACTCATTTTCAGTGTCGAGCTCGTCAAAAATGTTTTCGACGACTTGCGATCCGGGGAGCAGCACGTCCGGACGGCCATTGGCAAACGGCCCGTCCAGCATGAGTTGATGATTCGAACCCACACCTGTGATCACGTAATGTTCGCTACCCCAATCATTGACTTGCATGCCGTGCACGAAGCCGCCGATCGGTGAATGGGTCCAACTTGCCACGCGTGTGGTCGAGACCGCGTCCGCCGATGCGCCACCGAACGGCAGCACGCCGGCAACGTAGTTGGGAAAGCGTGCCATGTGCTGCTTCACGCCGTTCAAAAACAGGACATCGAAGGAGAGCGGAGCGGAGATCGCCGCTGGCACGCTCGCCTGCATGATCCCATTCTTGTACGCCGACCAGGTGAGGTTCAGTTTTGCGCCCCCGCTCAGGGTCGCCGCGCCGCCGCCGAGGTAGCTGATGGGCGCGCTCATCGTTCCGGAATCGGCCGCGCTGAACACGACGGTCTTCGGGAAATAGTAGGTCCCCGGCAGCACCGTGACCGTGATCGGTAGCTTGCCCTTGTCAGGATGATTTCTGACCGCCGTTTGCGCGCCCGCGAGCGTCAGAAGAGGGCTGTCCTTCGTGCCCGGGTTCGTGTCGTTGCCGGTTGTGGAGACAAACAGTTCGTCCCCGAGGACGGGCGTTGGGGTTGACGCGCCCGCGACGCCCCCCGCGGCTGCATTCGTCGAGCTCGCTCCCGAGACACCGCCCTGCGCGTCGCCGTTGCCTGCAGCCGCGTTCGCCGTCGCGCCAGCGGAACCGCTCACCCCACTTGCGAGCTGCGCACCCGGTGGCTTGCTCGAGCACGCCGACAAGCTAAAACCGATGAGCAGAGCGCTCGCCAAGCGACGAGGAATGCTGGGCAGGGATAGCATACTGTTTTGCTTCGTCTTTCGGGGGCGGCTCTGGCGGAGCGGCGCAGGCGCAGCGGCGTCGAGCTCGGATGGACAATGACCTCCACTTCCGCGAATGGTTCAGCAGGCACCGCTTTATGGGTGCGCGCTCGCCTCCGACGCTCGCTCGCACGGCTTTCCGTGCACAAGCCAGCGCCGCAGCCGCCGTGGTCCGGCGCTGGCGGGTCCGGCAAACGCCTCGCCGAAGGCTGTTTCACTATCTTGGATGAAATGACGAGCCGAATTCGGCAGACGCGGTCATTTTCTGGACGGATGTCGTGACAGCCTCACTTTGGCTCGTGCCGCCCTTGTCGGCGGACCGGGCGAGACCCTTCGTGCTCCCCAGCGGACCGTCGACTTTCAGCGACCGCAGCGAACCCTAGTGTCAGCACTTCAGCTTTGTGCAGCGCCGCAAGCCTCCGCTCTTAGACCAAACGCTGACTTACTCGCATTGAGAGAGCAGTACGTTCACCGCCCAAGGGTAGGGAGGTTCCACACCGCTCGTGGTCACTGCAATGTCGGTCACTCCGTCGCCGTTGAAGTCGCCCGCCGCAACTGCCGAGGCGTACTCGAACGTCACGCCGCCCACGCCGTAGATCACCGGCGCGCCGAAGGTGCCATCGCCCTGGTTCTCGAAGACGTTCACGGGTGTTGGTACGGTCGAGGCCGCGTCGGCTTTGGCCATCACCATGGCGAGGTCGGGCTTGCCGTCGCCGTTGAAGTCGCCGGTGACGATTGTGGAAATGTCGGGCACGTTGGCGATCGGATAATAAACAGGACCGTTGATGCTGCCGCCAGCGGCGCCGCTGAACACTTCGAGCACGTTGGCTGCAGCGGCGGTGTTGGGGCTCAAGACCGTCGTCGTGGCGAGATCGTCTTTTCCGTCGCCGTTGAAGTCGGCGATACCAAGCCCGAAGTTGCTTTCGCTATCGCTCGCCGGGTAGTTGGCCTCGCTTCGAAACACGCCGCCGCCTGCATTGAAGAAGATGCTGATCCCGGCGACCGCCGCTGAGGTGAGCTCCGCGAGATCGAGCTGACCGTCGCCGTCGAAGTCACCCGTGGCGAGGCTCAGAAACGACCGCGGATTCGCGTAAGTCGCGGGCGCCGCGAACGTGCCGGCGCCGGCGTTGAGAAACACGCTCAGCGCGAAGTTGGTCTGTATCGGCTCGGGCAGGCCGCCGTAGATCTCGCCGTTGTCGTAGCCCGCGAACGCGATGTCGGGGTGACCGTCGCCGTTGAAATCGCCCGCCGCCAGATAGCCTTCGCTTTGCTGCGTAGGGAACGGGACCAAGCTCGGAGCAAACGCGCTACCGCCGGTACCGAGATCGATCCCGCTCACCCCGCTCGATTCGCTAGCCAGATCGACTCTGCCGTCACCATTGAAGTCGGCGGCGACCAAGTTGTTCACGTTGTTGGCGCTCGCACCATAAGACCCTGTCAGCGCGAACGTGCCGTCGCCCGCGTTGACCAGCAACTCGGACGAAAAACCATTTGCCTCGACCTCACCCGCAATGAGGTCGAGGTGCCCAGTGCCCGTAAGATCGACGGCAACGATGGACAGCGGCTCTTTCGCGGTCGCGTAGCTCACCGCTGACGCAAACCCCTTGAATGTGCAGCGGCGCGCTTGGGCGTCGGGTCCTGCATCGGCGCCCGCATCGCCAACTCGCGCCGAGCCCGCGGGCCCCTGAACCGACCGCCCACCGCAGGCCGAAAGGCACAAGACCAGGGCGGCATAGGCGTGTTTGCGCATTGGCTAGCTAGGCTCCCACCTTACACCCCAACACGCCGCGAGCCACGCCTACTAGGAAGACACGCTACGGAGCGGATTGACCAGAACAGCTACGAAAGCGCTGGGGCCCTCCCTTAAAATAGTGTCAACCGTGTACTCGAACGAGCTGTCAGCTATCTCCGAATCTGCTCATACTCAGTACGTCATCAGGCAATCGCACTGTCTCACATGCCCGGGCTGAGCCAGCCGAGGAATCGGGTGATGACATTCGCGTAGACTCGCTCGTGTCGAGAAGCCTCGCGGAAGGATTTTCCTGGGCGCGGGACACACGCGTTGACGAGCACGATCCGCCGGACGGGCCGCACCGCCGCAACGAGCGGCAAGAAGAGCCCCTGGTTCGAGATCCCGAGGAGCGCGACGTCTCCCTCTACGTCGCGCAGCCCCTCGACCATAGCCTGAGCGCGATCGCGGTGCGGCGTCTTGGTCCGCCGCCGAGGCGAGCGGATGTATCGGCAAGGGAAGCCGCGCCGTTCGAATTCCGTCTGCATCGGCCCAAACTCGCCCGCTGGGTCAACGTCGTCGTACCCGTGAAGCGCGAAGGTCACGGTCACACGCCCGCCAAGCAGCTCCTGGGGTTGAAGAGTGGCGGACCGCGATTCCACGTGGAGACTTCACTTCTGATACTGCCGTAGGAAGTGCTCGGCGGTGCTTGCATCCATCGCAGGCGCGAAATGATAACCCTGCGCCCGATCGCATCCGAGCGTCCGCACGCGCTCCAGTTGCTCTTGGGTCTCGACCCCCTCCGCCGTCACGGTCATATCCAGATTCTGCGCCATCGCCACGATCGTGTGGACGATCTCAGCGCGATCGTCGGGCGCGCCGATCCGGCTTACGAACGAGCGGTCGATCTTCAAGTTGCTGACCGGGAAACGGTGAAGGTAACTGAGACAAGAGTAACCTGTTCCAAAATCGTCGAGACAGATCGATAGCCCAAGGTCAGCCAAGCGAGCGAGCGCGTCGTCCGGCGCGCCGACGCCTGACATGACCGCGCTTTCGGTGAGCTCGATGGCAATGTCCGAAAAGGCGACACCTGCATCATTGGCTGCACCCTCAATCTGGTGCGTTAGCTCGGGATCGGCGAATTCACGGGCAGAGACGTTGATGCTCATCACGAGCGCGCTAAATCCCACGCGCTGCCACGCGCCGAGCTGCCGGCAGCTCTCGCGGAAAACCCACCGACCCAGGGGACGAATGAGCCCGGTCTCCTCAGCGAGTGGGATGAAGTCCGCGGGCTGCAAGAGGCCCCGTTCGGGGTGCTGCCAGCGTACGAGGGCTTCTACCCCGTCGATTTGGCCGCGAGCTATCGAAACGATGGGCTGGTAGTGCACGCAAAGCTCGTTGCGCTCGAGCGCACGTCGTAGCTCACCTTCCAAATGAAGTTGCGCCACGACGTTCGCGTGCATTGCGACGTCGAAGACCTGATATCGACCGCCACCTTCGGCTTTTTTTGCGCGATACATGGCCGCGTCCGCGTCTCGCAGCAGTTCCTCGGGCTTCGTGTAGCGCGTGCTCATCATCGTGATGCCGATGCTCAACGACGCGAATATCTCCTTGCCGTCGATCACGAACGCGGAATCCAGAGCTCCGAGCAGGCGCTCGGTCAACCTCGTGGCGTCCTTAACATCGGTGACGGCGTCGAGTAGGATAGCGAATTCATCTCCGCCGAATCGCGCGACGCTGTCGACCTCGCGCACGCATTCGGTGAGGCGGCCTGCCAGAGCCATCAAGAATGCGTCCCCGGCGAGGTGCCCCAAGCTGTCGTTGATCACCTTGAAGCGATCGACGTCCATCATCAGCACTGCAAAGGCTTCCCCCGGGCGGCGCCGCGACCGCCCCAGCGCGCGCTCCAAATGAACCATGAAGAGCGAGCGGTTCGCGAGCCCGGTAAGGCTGTCACGAAACGCCAGTTCCGTCAGGCGCTGCTCGGCGGCCTTCCTTTCCACGATTTCGCGCGCTAGCGCGACGTTCGCCTCCGCAAGCTCGGCTGTCCGCTCGGCGACGCGTTGCTCGACCTCGGCGTGCGCGGCTTCAAGCGCGAGTTCGTGCTGACGAAGATGAACGAACACCGACACCTTCGAACGGAGAGCCTCGGCGTTGATGGGCTTTCTGATGTAGTCGACCGCGCCAGCGGAGTGATCCCGATAGACCTGCTCCTCTTCCTCCGCCGCGCTGATGAAGATGATCGGCACACGTCGGCGACCTTCCTGCTGGCGGAGCAGTCTCATGGTCTCCAGACCATCAAGGCCGGGCATGCGAACGTCCATCAGGA
>DATHOI010000597.1:0-8940 GCA_035485095.1 Polyangiaceae bacterium
ACATTCGCCGACAGAAGTCATGAGCGCGTTCGGTATTCGGTTCCGCAGGGCCACGATTGGCCCCGTCGACCAGCCCATTTTCCGCGATTTCGAGTGGAGCGTCGAGAATTTCCAGTCCTGGGTCATTACTGGGCCCAACGGCAGCGGCAAAAGCGCGCTCGCCCAAGCACTCACCGGCGCCCTGCGCGTGACGCACAGCGACACGAGCGGCCGGCACGGTGACAACGCTCTACCAGCGCCGGATTCGGTGTCGCTGATCTCGTTCGAGCGGCAGCGCGACGTGTTCTTCGACGAGCGCTACCACGACGACAGCGAGTTCGCGGCGGGCGGCGTCGACCCGGGGACGCCCGCGCGTGATTTTATCATGGCTAGAAAGCGGGGCGGCGCCGCTGTTCCGGAATCAGCCCGTATGCGCGAGCTGAGCCAGCGCTTGCGCATCGATGAGTTGCTCGACCGCGGCTTGAAGTACCTGTCGACGGGTGAGATTAGAAAGGTGCTCCTGTGCCGCGAATTGCTGCGCGAACCTGCGCTGCTCGTGTTCGACGAGCCGTACGAGGGCCTCGATACGAGAACGCGCACCGTGCTGAGCGAGGAGATCGAACGGCTCGTTGCGACGTCGCTCGCTCGCGATTCCGACGGAGCGAGCGCCATCCCCAAAACCCAAGTCCTGATCATCACCGATCGCTACGAGCAAGTGCCTGCGGGCACGACGCATGTACTGTATTTGGGCGATCGGCGCGTGGTATTTGCCGGGCCGCGCGCTGACTTCGAAGCCTCCACCATGCCGGCCAGCCTCGGCAAGCTCGACGCGAGCGCGAGCGCATCCTTCACGCGCGCGCTCGGGGAGGCCCTGGACGAACCAGTGACGGGCGACCCGCGCGAGGCGCAGCAGCACGACACGCTCGTCGAGCTGCGCGACGTGCGCGTCTCGTACTCGGGTCACGCCGTGCTCGACGGACTGAATCTGAGCATTCGTCGTGGTGACCACACCCTGGTGCGCGGTCCCAACGGCTGCGGCAAGACCACGCTGCTCAATTTGATCAACGGCGACAACCCGCAGGTCTACGCCAACGACGTAACGATCTGCGGCATGAAGCGCGGCTCAGGAGAATCCATCTGGGACGTGAAAAGACAGCTCGGGCAAGTCTCGTATGCGCTGCACGTCGAGTATGCGTACCGCTGCCGCTCGAACGTGATCGAGACCGCGCTGTCCGGTTTTTACGACTCGATCGGCCTGTATCAGGAGCCGAACTACGCCGAAATTCGCGCCGCTGAGCGCTGGTTGGAATTGGTTGGTTTGCTCGGCAAGCGCGCGGAGCCCTTCTTGCAGCTCTCTTACGGCGAGCAGCGCGTCGCTTTGATCGTGCGCGCGGTGATCAAGCAGCCCCCTCTTTTGATCCTCGACGAGCCGTGCCACGGCCTCGACGCGCGTCATCGCGAACAAGTCCTGACCATCGCGGATCACATCGGCGAGCACTCGGCCTCGACGATTCTGTACGTCACTCACGACCCCGCCGAGCAACTCTCGTGCACGCGCCAGCTCTTGGAGTTCGACGCGGAAAGCGGCTGGCAGCTCAGGCCCCGAGCTTGAGCGCGGGCCAGTCGGCCCTTCGAGGCTACGCGTTCAGGATCAATTCCCGGCGCAGCATTCTAACGAGCAGCCGCAGCGTGCGCAGACGGGGCAGCGGCGACAGATCGAGCACTTCCTCGGCAGTCGCTACGCCGTCGATGCGCGAGAGCAGAAAGGCTTCTTCGGGTAACAGCGCGGGCCCCGCGCTGCTTTGCGCCGCGGCGAGCAGGAGCGGGCGATCACGGCGACCGAGGCGCATTTCGAGCGCGCCCTCGATCAGCGCCTCCTCCGCAACGATGATGTCTGCGGCGCTCGAGTTGGCCAGCACGTCCGCGATGGCCAGCGCGTGCTCGACGAACTTGGCTGCCATGTCCAAATCGCGCAGAGAGCGAGCTTTTTTGGCGCGATCCAACGCTTTCTTCAAACTAGCGAGTGACGGCGCTGCCGGCAGCGTAGCCGAGAGCCCCATCAGCACCGCTTTTTCTTCGGCTCGGTCTGGGTCACTGGCTCCAGACAGCACACCGGGTTCGCTCGTGAGCCGTAGTGTCGTGTTCGTGCTCGGTTCCGGCGAGGCGTTCGCTGCCGCAGCCGCGAGAGCTCCGGCAAATGCCGTGATGGTCTCGAAGCGCGCGTTGGGCTCCTTGGCCATGGCGCGTCGTAGCACTGAGCCCACTCGAGCCGGCAAATGGGGCACCAGCTCCTCGATCGGCGTCGGTTCGTCGTTGACCACCAGCGACAGAATCGTCGCCATGTCTCCCAGGAACGGCGTACGCCCCGCCAGCATCTCGTACACGATCACGGCCAACGAGTACTGGTCGCTGCGTTGGTCGACGTGCGCCGTCTTCCCCGCTGCTTGCTCGGGGGGCATGTAGTCCGGCGTGCCAATCACGTCGTTTTCGCCGGTCAGATTCTGTGAGGTGTTGAGCCGCTTGCCAATGCCGAAGTCCAGCAGCTTCACGTGCGCGCCGCCAGCCGGCAATTGACTGAGAAAGATGTTCGCGGGCTTGAGATCGCGATGCACGATCAAGGCGTCGTGAACCGCGGCCAGACCCGACGCCACTTGCGTCGCGATGCCCACGGCGAATTCGAGTGGCATCTTGCCGTCGCGCGCCAAACGCGCGGCCAAGCTCTCGCCCGGCAAGAACTCCATCACGATGTACGGCTCACCGTTCTCGGTCGTGTCGAAATCCACGATTTGGACGACGTTCGGGTGTTGCAACGAACTGACGATCTCCGCCTCGCGTTGAAAGCGCAGCAACGCCTGAGGCTCACGCGCCAGGTGACCCGGCAGCACCTTGATCGCGACCTTGCGATTCAAGCGCACCTGCTCGCCCTCGAACACGATGCCCATGCCCCCGTGGTCGAGGAGCTTCTTGACCTCGTAGGTGCCGCGCAGAAGCGTCCCCACGAGGGCATGCTGCTGTTCAGTGAACGGATCAGAAATAGACGACATTTCACGCCCCAGCAGGCCCGCGCCGTTCAACCCACGCGGGTTAGACGCTAGTGGCTGACGTCGGTGCTGGCTAGGCTCTTGCCCAAACGCTACCGCAACGCTCGGCAATTGCCCGTGATTTGCAAGTACCCGGTGCCGCCAGTTGCAGGCTCGAGCCGGCTTCGGAGCGAAAGGCGTCCCAATCATGGACGGGCGCTGACCCACCGCGCCGTAAGACACCCAGCGCGACGGAATCGCGGCGGGGCCGCAAGCAGCTCTCCCGCGGCTCAGCGCGCTTGGTTTGCGCCGCGAACGGCAGGTTTCGGCTCGTCACCTGCGACCGCGCGGAGCACCGCGCGCAGATCGAACGGCTTGGTCAGGTGCGTCTCGAACCCTGCGTCACGGCTGCGGCCGCGATCGGCTTGCTCAGTATGCCCAGTGAGCGCGATGAAGCGACATTCGGCGAGCTCTGCATGGCTGCGAAGCTGCCGAAGCAACTCGTAGCCAGTGACGCCCGGCAAGCCAATGTCGAGGATGGCCACCTGCGGTTGAAACGCGAGTGCGGCGCGCTCCGCGGCCGCCGCGTCATGAGCAACGCACGTCTCGTGGCCCTGCGCCGAAAGCACCTCCGCAATCAGCTCCGCTGAGTCCACGTGGTCGTCCACGATCAACACGCGCCGTGTCTTGGACGCTGCGAATACGCCAGACCCTCGAGATGGGGACGCCATAATCGGCAGATTGAGACATGCGGGCCGCGAGGTAAAGAAACAAAATGGTTCTGATACGGTGTCTCGCATGTCGTCTGCCGCATCTGCGATGGCGTGTCTCGGAGCGTGTGGCAGAAGTGCACTGCGCAGGCGCTGTCGAGACCGGCTCCGGAAACAGCGCGGAAATTCGCAGCCGCGGTTCAGAGCCGAGCTCGCTCGCGAAACATGTCGCATCGCCGCTGCGCGCGAGGCGCAAAGGGCACACCGTCCCTGATTGACACTCGCGCCTCGCTCACTGTGCCGGTTTTTCTCCTGAGGCGCTCAAGGCGCGGGCGGCAGTGTCGACCAGAAGTTCCAGAAACCGGCTTGGGCGAGCCCGCTCGGATAGTTGTGGCCGAGGGTCGCCTCCGCGCACCAAACGACCGGGTAAGCCGCTGGGCAGCCCGTGTATTGCACGCACTCGGGATAGGCCGGGTCCCACATCTTGGTCGCGGTTCCAGTGCAACCGTTTCTCATCAGAATGTCGTCCCTTGCGGGAGCCGAGCCTAAGCTGTCCAATTGTTTGGCCACCGGATCGTCCGGCGAGAGCGGGCCTATCGGATTGTCGTTCGGCGGCTCACCAGCGACCAATACCGCCGCCACCGGGCCAGTGCATGCGGGCCGGTGCATGCGCATGCCGCCTTGAGCGGTGCCGATACCGCGAATGATGCCGGCGCGCGCGCAGCCCAGCATGTACGTCTCCCACGCGCCGCTGCTGTAGCCGTGCACGAAGATGTTCGAACGGTCGATGCAGTACTTGGCTTCTAGCTCTGCCAAAACAGCGTCGAAGTATTCGAGATCTGGAGGGTTCACGAAGTCGTCGGCGAAACAGGCGCCGTTCTTCGAGGTGGCGAGGTAGCTCAGCGCAACTTGGATGGCCTGGGTTTCGCCAGTCGCCAAAACCGGGTAGCCGCCCTCTTTACCGACCGTGTCGTCACCACCACAACCGCTGCCACCGATGTCGAGCACGTATGGTTTCGACGGATCGTAGCTGGTGGGCAAGCGGAGGTAGTAGTTGCGATGCGTCCAGTCGTACATTTGACCCGCGTTGGCGGGATCTGCCGCGATCGCCGCAGGGTCCAGCGGCTCGGTGACCGTGATGTCGTGCAGCATGAAGGTAGTGGCCGAGTCGGTCGCGGGCGCGGGCATGCCGCAGCCAGCGCTTGGACCTCGGGGAGCCGCAGCCCCGCCACCACTTTGACCAGCCGATGCCGCGCCACTCATAGCCGTGCTACCGCTGACACCTCCGGACGACATGCCGCCGTTGCTCGCGCTGTCACTCGAACCGCCGCTCGAGGAACTGCCCGCGACCGCGACGGACCCGGCGACACCGGCAGCGGCGCTGTTCGGCGCGCCGCTGCTCCCGGGCGCGCCGCCCAAATCAGTGGGCGTCGAGGTGGGTGACGACGCGCCGCTGCACGCGATCGCGGTCCAAGACGCCGAAATCAGGACGCTCACCAGTAGCCGATATTTCATTCCGGGTTCGTGTCCGGACTCGGCTGAGTTCGAAGCCTAAGCACGGCATAGGCACCACTCGAGTCGTACCTTGACGTACATCTCACGCGACCGTTCGCGCTACGGCCACGTACTAACTCGAACTTTCAGCTGCAGGTGCAGCTACTTGGTCGCCGTCACCGTCGTCACGGTGCCATTGATGTCCGTGTTCT
The DNA here is from genome assembly GCA_035485095.1 of Polyangiaceae bacterium. Taxonomy (GTDB): domain Bacteria; phylum Myxococcota_A; class Polyangia; order Polyangiales; family Polyangiaceae; genus PMG-095. The sequence continues at coordinate 5,416 of DATHOI010000597.1, forward strand.
GGATGGTGAGCGTGTTGCCGGACACGCAGTACGCGTCCGTTTCGGGGTCAGCGTCCGCCGTGCTGAGGGTCACGTTCGTACCAGAGGTCGTATAGGTGCCGCTCGAGGCCTGTTGCGACGTGATGGTCAGCGAGCAAAAGCAGCCCGTCGACGCCGAATAGCTGCAGGTCGCGCCAGTCACGCCGTCTGACTGAGCAACCCCGGTTTGAAATTGCGTGCACTGGTCTTGCGTGAAACAACTTGCGGGCAGGCTCGCCGATTCGCCGACGGTTACCATCACGTTCGTCGCGGCGGTCAGGTCGCTGTTCAAGGTGATCGAGCCGGTGGCGCTCGACGACGTCACTTGGAAAACAGCGCCAGCGCAGTCGGTCGGATTCATGATGATGCTGTTCGCCGTGCAGAAATCCCGGATGTTCCAAGTTCCAATCGGCGTTCCGCCACAAGGCGTGAAGCTCGCGCACGTGTCGGAACCGCTGCCAGCGCTCCCAGCGCTCCCAGTGGCTCCGCCGTTGTCGTTACTGCCGCCAGATGTGCTGCCCGCTGCGCTATTGCCCGCACCCGCAGCATTGCTGCTGGTTCCGCCGCCGCCGCCATCACTGCTGTTCCCACCGCACGCGAATAAGAGCCCACTCACCACCAACACAAGCTTCAGATTGCGCAAAGCAGCTCCTCCTCAAGCTCGACCCTAGTCGAAAGCCCCTCGAGTGACCAGCAGCTCACTCGTGACTGGGATCCGCTCCGAGCCGCTCAGTGCACGGGGCTCGCGCTCGGCGCCGCGTTGCTCGAGCTCGTCTCTGGGCCCGAGCTACCCGTGCTTCGGCTGTTCTCCGTATCCGGGTCCGCGCCCGTATTCGCCGTGTTGGGCGTCGCGTCCGTTGGCTCACCCGCGCCGGGGCCAGTCGTGATGTCCGGGCCCGTGTTGCCGGGCGAGTTCACGCTGCTCGCGTCACTCGCGGGTTGGTTCGACCCGACACAAGCAACGCTGAGGCAGGAACACAGAAGCGTGAAGAGTGCAACGTTGAGTCGCATCATGACGAGCTCGCTTTCTGGGCGTGCGCACGAGCGCACGCCCCAGTCACGCTGAACAGATGGTGCATGCGCCGTGCCACGCGACCGGGCCGCAGTGCGGCTCAATCACGCACGCTCCCGAGACAATCTGCCTCGTTGAAGCTGGTTTGGCTCGCCGCGATGCCTCGCCCACCGCTGCACGGACAGAGCGCGTTAGCCGTCGGTGGTTTTTCGAACGCGGGCGTCCAACACTTCCCGCACGCGGCGAGCCAGCGCCTCGGGCACGAGCGGCTTCTGCAGATACGAGATCCCGGAGTCCAGGATGCCGTGATGCACGATGGCATTCTCGGTGTAGCCCGACATGTACAGCACTCTCATCTCCGGCCGAATGCGCGTGAGGCGTTCCGAAAGCTCACGGCCGCTCATCTGCGGCATCACGACGTCCGTCAGGAGCAGGTGAATGGTGCGCGGGTGCCGCTCGCAGCTGAGCAACGCTTCGCCCGCGTTACGCGCCTCGATCACGTGATACCCGAACTTTCTCAGAATTGCCTGCGCGACGCGACGAACCTCGTCTTGATCTTCCACGAGCAGAATGGTTTCCGTGCCTTCGAGCGTCGTCGGCGGCGAGACGGCCGCGGGCGCCTCCGTTTCAGCACCGGCGACCACCGGCAAATAGACGCGGAACGTCGTGCCACCACCGACTTCGCGCCGGCCTCGTTCACGGGGCGGACGTTAACACCGTGACCTGTCTGATTTCACGTTTGCGATGCCCGCGCGCCCTGGCGAAAACCGCCACCCGCAGGTGTCGCGAGCTGTCTCGTCGAGCGCGTCACGAGGCCAGCGCGCGTGAGAAAATTGATGTAGTCGCCAACGTATTGCATCGGCGTGTTGACCTCGTGAGCCACTCCGGCCGCGAGCTGCCCGATGTCTTCGAGCTTCTGCGCCGACTGCAGCTCCTTCTCGAGCCGCTCGCGAGCGGCCGTCTCCAGACGCATGTCTTCTTTGGACTTGGACAGCTCTGCGGTGCGCTCGGCCACCAGTTGCTCGAGGTTTTCACGATGCAGGCGTAGCTCCCGATCGCGATCTTGAATGCCCGTGAGCATTTCATTGAATGCGTCCGTCAAGGTCCCGAGCTCGTCCTGACTGGTTTTCTGGTATTCGTCATGCGAGCGGACAGCTCGGCGAGGTCCTGAATCGAACCGATCGCATCGGCGCTGCGAGCCTGCTCTCGAGCACCTCGAGCAATCTCCCCGGCCAGTAGCAAAACTGCAACACGCCGTGACAGAAAGCGGCTGAATGTCGAAAGTGAGGCTGTTCGCCTCGGCTCAACGCCGCAACCTGGGTTGCCAACGGAGGCTCGACGCGCGCCGCAGCGCCACAAAGCCGGGCGAGTCATGCACGCGACGCGCTGGCACGCTGAATGCTCTCAAGCCATGGCACATGGCAACCGCAAATCACGAGACCGCACGCCGCTCGAAAGCAGCCCGCCCCACACCGGAGCTGCGCGCCGCCAAAGCCCGACCGGCTCGCCCGACAACGCTCACGCGCCTCGAGCAGAACGCCAAACCATTTTTGGTCGGCGCGGGCGTCGGCGCCTCCGTGGCCGCCGCAGTCGTCCTGCTCACGAGCAAGAAACGACCGCCAGCGTTCACGCTGTTCCCAGAGCCGAAGTCGCAGGTCTTCGCGAGTGTCGCGAAGATCGCGCTGATCGCCCTTGGTCGCACGCTGTTCCGTCGCGCGCTGACCCACGCTGCGGAGAAGGTCGCCACGCAGCCATGAGCTCCGCCATTCGACGCCGCCGCGAGTCGCAACCCGTGACCGAGCCTCCGCGCTGGGCCCGCGCAGCGTTTTGCCGTAGCGTCGTGCCATGACAGTCAGTCGGCTCGCACTGGGAGGCATGGTCGTGGGCGCTGGCTGCGTGCTCGGGCTGGGGCTCGCGAGCAAAAACCTGCGCGAGCGGCGCGACGGCACACAATGCCGTTTGAGCATGCCGAGCTCGAGCATCGACCCCATGGTGTTTCCGAGCAAAGACGGCTCGCAGGCGCTCGACGCGGCGATCCTGGGCAACGCCGACGACAACGCGATTCGCCGCGTCATTTCCGAGCAAGGCGGCTTCACCGTCATGCACGGCACTGCTTGCTCCGAGGTCGAACCGGGGCCCACATTTTCGCGAGTCCTGATCACCGAAGGGCCTCACATTGGAAAAATCGTGTGGGCGCCCACGACCCACACTCACGGAGTCAAGCCGTGAGCGCCGTGTATCAGCGCTGAATCTGTTCGAAGACCCAGCGCGACAGCGAATTTGCGCCCTCGAGCGAGAAGTGCACGCCATCTGGGCGAATCACCTCGCCCCTCGCCGTCTCTTCCTCGCACACTCCCTTTGGGCAGAGCCGCTCGCTCAAGTCGAGCAACTGCACGGCGGAGACCGCGGCCGCTGCGGCTCTCACCGAAACGTTGATGCACCCGACCTGCGTTCGGTATTTCGCCTCCCCACAAGAACCAACCGGGTACGGCACG
>DATHOI010000598.1:0-2360 GCA_035485095.1 Polyangiaceae bacterium
CCAGATCGAGCGTCGGGTTGCCTTTGCCCGAATCGGTGAACCGGTCGCCCGCGTGGCAAGTCGCGCACCCCGCGCTCTGAAAGACTTGCGCGCCGCGGGTCACGAGCTCGCGGTTGGTCGTCGGTGGGATGGGCAGCGGCAGCGCGTGATTCACGTATGCGCTCAAGGCATCGAGCAGCGCGCGCTGCGCCACCGGATCGAAGCGGCCGCCCTGCTCGATGTTGATCGTGTGCCAATAGTCGGAGATGCGAGTGCGATCGGCGGTCCGGAACAAGAAGCCCGTGCCCAGCACGCCTCCGGCGTTCGTCGGCGTATCACGTGGCCCCTGCGTAAACTTCCAGGTCACGGCGTCACTCCGCCCCTCCAGGTGGCACGTGGCGCATGCGACCCAGTGATCGGTCGTGATCGGATAGGTGGAGCTATTGGCAGAGTTGAACAGCTCTTGTCCGAGCCTCAATTCGGCTGGCATGGGGTCTACGCTCAAGCGCGAAATGGCTGCGCCATCGACCGCCGCGTGGAGTCCCGAGCTCGAACGAGTGAGGCGCAGCACCGCGACGTCGCCCGAAATCCGCTCGTCCACATAAGCGAATTTGCCGTCGTTCGAGACGACGATGCCGTCCGGCATTTTCCCGGGGAGGGGACGGACCAAGCCGCTTTCGACGCGTCGCTTGGCGTCGAAGACGAGTACGTCCTCGCTGTTGGCGTCCGCGACCAGCGCGTAGTCCCCATCGGGCGTGAACGAAAGCGCGTGCGGGCCTGAAACCACGTCGCCCATCGCGCCATCGATGCCGACGACGCTCGGCGCGTCGACGGAGAGCGTGCGCGCGCCCGACGCACCCGCGCCAATGATGGACAGCGCAGGAAACGCGGTCGATTTGAAATCGAGCGTGGGCTGCGGCGTGTCGGTGCCCAATAGCGTGTGCGAAAACCACACCTCTGTCGTGCCCGGACGCGTGCTCAGGTCGTATAGGCCGCGCACCTCACCGTGCGCGAGCTCCGGGTTGTCGTGCGTTCCGCGCGCGCCAGGTCGTGTGGCGCCGCGTCCTCGCGCGCTGCGGCTGTGCGCGTGAGTGGAGCGATCCGCGCGCGCTGCTACGTCGGGGATCTCGTAATTTGCGGTCTGAGTCATGCGATTCGGGTCGAGTTGCGCCGCGCCCGGGCCCAAGAAGCGGGTCACCGCGAGCCGCTCCCCCGACGCGACCGCTGCAAGCGCCCAAGGCTCGCCGTCGACCCGCGCCGTCGCGCTGATGGACCAATCCGCAGTCGCTAGGCGCACGACCGTCGCATCCGCCGAGCACGCAACGAAGACGGCGCTGCCGTCGGCCGAGACGAGGATACCGATGGGCTCGCTGCCCACGTGCACGCTCCGCTGCAGTCGACCCGACGCGATGTCTACGACGTGCAGCGCGCCAGAGCGCTCGCCGGTGACGTACAGGGTTCGTTCGTCAGGCGAAAGAGCGAGCGCGCGCGGCAGCACCGACGGCGTGAAATTACCGGAGGCATCGGGCGCTGGCGGCGCTGCGGCCAGTGAGATCTCGCGCTCGAGCTTGCGTTGACGGAGATCCAGAACGGAGACGGAATCTGCCTCCGGGTTCACGACGAACAGCGCCTGCCCATCCGCGCTGATCGCCAGCGACGACGAATGGGCTTGAGCTAAAAAGAAGCTGTTTTTGGCGTGTGGCGCGGCGTGGCTCGTGGCTCTTCGACAAGCGCTAGCGATGAGCAGCAGCACGAGCCCGCTCGTCACTGCCCGCAGCCCTTGAATCATGCTGGAGCAAACTGACATGCCTCGGTATCAGTGGGCGAGGCGCCTCCTGCTCCTTCGGCGCAGTCGCCGCGCGACATTCACCAAGGCTGCTGCGAGCGTCAGGCTCCACAGCGAGTGGCTCGTGGACGACTGCCCTGCCACCGAGCAACTGCAGCCGGACTTCTGGTCGCTCGCGCCGGTCGTTTCGTCGCCGCCGCTTCCCGGCTGACCGACGCCGTCGGTTCCGCCGCCGCTGGTCGTGCCACCGCTGACCGTGCCACCGCTCATCGTACCAGCTCCGCCGCCACTCACCGTCCCAGCGCCGCCGCTGGCAGCGCCGCCGTTGCTCGGGCCAGCGCCGCCGGCCGTGCCGGAGGCTCCGCTGGCCCCGCCGGCCCCGGTCGTGCTGCTGTCGCAGCCCGTGCCGATGCGAACCGCGTAGGTTGCGTTCGTGCCAATCGAGAGTGTGACGACCGTGGGCTGACCCGCTGTGGCCGTGACGGAGCTCGCGCTGGTGCCATCGAGCGACACCGCGTACGTGCCTGCCGCCAAGCCCGTCAGCGTAACCGTCGTGGTGTGTGCGGCGGACGGCAGCTGATTGTTGAGCGTGAAC
>DATHOI010000599.1:0-3422 GCA_035485095.1 Polyangiaceae bacterium
GATCGCCGCGAATAGGCCGGGCGCGGTGCTCGCCGAGTAGAGCGGCACGCCGGTCAGCAGCTCATGCAAAACGGCGCCGAGAGCCCACACGTCAGCGCGCAGATCGACGCCACTTTCATCGCGAATCTGCTCGGGCGCCAGATACGCGAGCGCGCCGACGACCGCCTCGTTCGACGACATATTGATCGCGGCGTCGCCTAGCGGCCCCTCCGATACGCAGAAGTCGAGCACCTTGATGATCGGACGGCCATCCGCGCGTCGAGTCAGAAACAGATTCGACGGCTTGAGATTGCGGTGCACGAACCCCAAGACGTGAGCTTCTGCGAGCGCCTCGCAGGCTTGCAAAACGTAGTCCACGGCTTCCGGCACGGGTAGCCACTCGCGCACGCGGAGCACGCCGCGAAGATCCGAGCCCGACAGATGCTCCGTCACCATGTAAGGAGTACCGGAGTCCAGCGTGCCCACGTCGATGACGCGTGCGACGTGCTCGTTCCGGAGCTGCACGGCAAACCGCGCACCCCGCAAGAAGCGCGTCGCGGCCTCCGGGTGAAGGCGCGGGTCGGCGAGCATCAGCTTCAGCGCGACACGCTGACCCAGTTGCAGATGCTCTGCTTCGACCGTGAGGCCCGACGCACCTCGCCGGTGCACGCGCTCGACGCAGTACTTTCCGAGCAGCACGTCGCCTGCGCGCAATTGCATACGCCGCGGCGCGAGCTGCTCACTCGAGGTTCGCAGCCGTCTACTGCGCTCTTCGCGCGGTTCGGCTTGCTCGTCTTGAATCAGTTCTTCGTCCAACACGAGCTCGTGCTCAGGCATGGACTGCTCGTCACGCGCAAAGCTTTGCATGGCGCGCAAAACATACACACTGGCTTTCGAATTTCCAAGCAGCGCAGTGTTGATTGGCGAGGAATAACAGTGTCAGTCTGAAGGCGTACGGACACCCACTCGTCATGAGCCGAGCAGCACCGTCATCGTCGTCACGCGCGGGGCTCCGCGTCGCACGTTTCGGCAATGGCCGAATTTGAAGCCGTGCGCGAGACGATTCGCGGACTCGACCCCGAACACCAGTCCACGCCGGCGTCGCCGCCCCCGGTTTCAATCCCAGTCCGAAGTTTGAACTCGAACATCGGATTTCGCCTCGCGGGACAGGGCGCTCTGAAGCCGCACGCTGCGGCAGCAGTTATCACCCGCCTCGCAGATCAGGCGCGACTTGCTGAGCGGTGCACGAGCTCGATCTCGAATCTGGCCAGTGCCCGCCTCCGATATTCGCAGGGCAGCATTCGATTTTCGAAGACTTGATTCGAGCGTTACGCACAAAGCCACGCGCAGCCCGGATCATTATTCGGTGTCTTCAATCGACAGTTCGCGCACACCGAATACACGCACGAAATAGCGCAATACGACTCGGGCAAAGGCACTCAATTGTCACACAAGCTATGAGCACACCGCGGTATTTGCGCGGGCTCAATGCTGCACCGAACGCCGCTCAGCGCCCAGTCGTTCGTGCGCTCGCTCTCGAAGATTTGGCTCGCGCTGCTCGTCTTCTCGAGCATTGTCGGCGCGTCCGCACAGGCCCACGCCTATCCGTGGATGATCCGTCACGGCTACTCACAGTGCACTCAATGTCACGTCGACCCGTCCGGGTCTGGGCCAATGACGCAGTATGGCCGCGCGATGGGGGAGCTCATCATGCGCACACATTACGACTGGGAACCTCCGCCAGACGAGGACGCAAAGACGGGGCAGTTCCTGTTTGGTCTGCTCAATTTGCCGGATGAATTGGGTCTGGGCGGTGACGTGAGCTTGCTCTCGCAAACCACCAAGGTCGACCACGTCGAGCTCGAGCGCTCGCTGATCTGGATGCAGATAGAAGGCAACGCCGCCGTTCAAACGGGGCGCTTCGTGGCCTCCGGGAGCCTCGGCTATTCGCCGCAGGGCGCGCTCGGTGCGACGCTCACTCGCGGCCCGGACTCGAACCTGATTTCTCGCGAGCATTGGCTCGGTCTGTGGCTCGACGACGGGCACAACGTGCTGCTTCGCGGAGGACGCATGAACGTGCCGTTCGGTGTGCGCAGCATCGAGCACACGCTCTGGGCACGCGTGTACACCCACACCGACATCAACGACGCGCAGCAGTACGGCCTTTCAGCCACCTTCATGGGCGATAAATACCGCGCTGAGGTGCAGGGCATCGTCGGCAACTTCGAGCTTCGACCCGACATCTATCGCGAACGCGGCTACAGTGCCTATTGCGAGGTATTGCCGACCTCGCGGCTCGGGGTGGGCGCCAGCAGTCGCATCGTGCACGTGGACCTCGACACGAGCCTGCTGCGCGCGGAGTGGCGTCACGCGCACGGCGTGTTTTCGCGCTGGGCCACGGGCTGGGACCCGCTCGTGCTGATGACCGAGTGGGACTACGTCTTCGAATCGCCGAGGTACTTGCCGCGACGAACGGGCGTCGTTGGCTATCTCCAAGCCGATATCGAGCCCACGCAGGGCCTCCACTTCATGGCTACCGGCGAAGCGAACGACATCGGCGTCGGCGCGCACCCTGGGTCCTGGGGCGGCTGGCTTTCGTACGACTGGTTCTTCGCGCCACACGCGGACATTCGACTCGACAATCTGTTTCAAAGCCTCGGCTCGACCTCCGGGCGCACGACGGCGTTGTCGCTCCTACTGCAGGCGCACGTGTACCTATGACGCCATTCCGACTTCACCTCGGCGGGCTCTGCGTGCTCGGCCTGATCCTGATCTGGCCTGCGGTTGGGCACGCGTCCGCGACCTTTCCTACCGAGCTTCAGCAAGATTGGGATTTGCCGAGCACGCCAGACTGCACGCTGTGTCACACCAGCGACCTCGGCGGCACCGGTACGGTCACCACACCCTTCGGCAGGTCGCTGCTCGAACAGGGCGCGATGGGCATGGACAACGGCTCGCTGCGCGCCGCTCTCGCCGTGCTCAAGGCAGACAACACGGACAGCGACGGTGACGGCGTTTCCGACTACGACGAGCTGCGCATGGGACTCAGCCCCAATGACGGTCCCGGGGCGAGTGCTTTTCCGCTTCCGCAAACCGGGTGCGCGCTGCGACCGGGGAGAAGCGCCACGCCACCGGTCGACGGTTGGGGGCTACTTTCAGCCGCAGGCGTCGTGCTTGCGCTGCGCAAACGCCGCGACCGGCGCTGACCGCTTTTCCGTGCGCGGCGGCGCCTCGCCAAGGCAGTTTTCTGGCGTCTTGACGCGCGGTTGACAGCGCGCCGGCATTCGCCGACTGTCGGGCCGACGCTGGGCGTCCGGCCCCGCAACAGGAGGATTTCTCACGATGCGTTCTTGGTATGCGGTCTCGTTCTTGTCGCTGTGTCTCGTCGGATGCGGCTATTCCGAAAACGAGTGGCAGGCGCAGCTCGCCAAGTACAACCAGCT
>DATHOI010000600.1:0-9094 GCA_035485095.1 Polyangiaceae bacterium
CGAGCAATATTGGTTCAATGTCGACGAAGACAATTTCCCGAAGGGCTTCGATCACCGCGCCGCCGGCATGATCTGGGGCGCGGGCGCCAAATACGACACCTGGTTCGATCGCGACCCGGCCTTGATCCACGGCATCAACTACCTGCCGTTCACGGGCGCTTCGCTCTACCTCGGCCGGCACCCGAAATACGTGCAAAAGGCGTTCGAGGAGATCTCGAATGAGAGCAAGGGCGCGCTCAACATGTGGCGCGACTACATGCTCATGTACCTCGCTCTGGCGGCGCCCGACAAAGCCAAGAAGATGTTCGACGATGACCCGTACTTCGAGCCCGAGTTCGGCAACACGCAGGCGATGACGTACGACTTCATCAGCAAGCTGTCGACCATCGGGGGCCACGTCGACACCAAGACCACCAGCGACACGCCGCTCTACGCCGTCTTCAAAAACGGCGACAGCCGCACCTACCTTGCCTACAATTCCGGGGCCTCGAAGCTCAAAGTGCACTTCTCGGACGGCGCGTCGTTGAGCGTCGAGCCGCACGCCTACGGCTACGCAAAGAAGAAGATCGGCGGCGCGGCGGACGAGTAACACGCCCGCAGGGCGATTCGAGACGGGCGCACCTCGCGCTCCGCGGAGCAGTTCGCGCCCGCGCCAACCCCGCGTTCACGCGAATCTGAAGTTTAAGTTCAATGCCGTTCACTTAAGCGGCGAACCCTACGATATGTTGTGGGGGCAGCGTGAGCGATGGGGTCCATATTGTGGTCTCGGTCCTTAACCGAACGGCATTGAGTTTAAGTTTAAACTTCGCCGCGAGACGCAACACCTCGCGCCCGTAGTAACCCCCGTTCGTGCAAAGCTCGAGCTCAACCTGCGACTCGTGGTGGGCGCGGCGCACCGCGCGCCAACGGTGCGCACCACGCGCGACCACGCGTTCACGCCATCTGCCCGATCTCGAACGCGATTTGGGCTGGTGCGGGGCCCCCACGCGGCGGAGCCGCGTTTGGTGGGCCCGGCCGGCGCAGGCCGAAGGCCGAGCACGGCCGCCGTTCGCGACGTGACCTGCGGGGGCCACCACAAATTGCGAAAGCCCGGCATTTTCAGCCGGGCCTTCGTGCTCGCGTGGCGTCCGAATCCGCGGCGCGTTCGCGCCGAGTCCGAGCGCTCCGCGCCGTTCGCGCGGAGCCGCTTGGTGTCACATGCCGTAGTTGGTTTCGCTCGGGTTGTTCTGCGAGAACGCTTTGTCCGAAGCGGGGAGGCAGCTCGGCACGTTGCTGCACGGGTAGGTCGTGTCTTGGTCCCACTTGTAGAAATGGAAGTATTCGTACTCGCTCTTGATCGGGTAGGCGTTGGTCTTGGCGTCGCCGAACGGATTCGGCTGCGCGAACACCCACAGGTTCATCATGATCTTGGCGGACGCAGTGGGAATGCCGTCCATCGCTTTGCCTTTGAAGGTTTGGATGGGGGTGGTGTTGCCGTCCAGGTACCAGTCGATCTCGGTAGGCGTCCAGGTGAAGGCGTACACGTGCTCGTCCGCGATCGCGTAGTTGGCGGCCGAGATCATCGCACTCCAGGAGTCGTTCTGGGCCGTGGCGTTGGGGTAGCCCGTATAGCCCTGGGGCCCGAACACGACGTTGCCCGCGACACTGGTCGGAATGCTCGGCTCGAGCTCGTTGTCGATCTCGTTCCAGATGGTCCACTTCGGCGTGCGGAACACGAACATGGTGGATAAGAAGCCGCCCGTGTTGGCCGGCGCGTGGTACTTCGCCTCGTAGCGGCCGTAGCGGTAATTGTTGTACTTGGTACGCACTTCACCGCTCCAAATGCCCATTTTTCCGACCATGCCGGTGCTCATGTTGGGCGCGGGCTCAGCGTAAGAGATGCCGCCGTCGATGCACTGCGCGTTGCCGGTTTGCGGCGCGCAGCCATCCGGCGGTTGAGCGGTGATGATCATCTTGCCGTCGGCAAAGCTGATCTGCTCCTTGCGGAAACGCGTTTGTCCGTCGACTGGACTGCCGTCAGACCAAGTGAGGATCGGGTCGTTGTCGAGATCGATGGGCGCGGGAAAGTCCTCGACCAGGTTCAACGTGTAGCCGGGGTATGTCGGGTACGTCGCGTTCGCGTCGCAATGACCGACGACGCCCGACGGGCAAGGCCCCTCCGCTGCTGATGTCGTGCCACCGGCCGCCGCGGCACCGCCGCTCGCCGAGCCACCACCCGTGCTCGAGTTAGCGCTACCTGCCTGCGTGGACGCGCCCGCAGAAGAATTGCCACTGCCACCTTGAGCCGAGCTGCCCGCCGCTGAGCTGCCACTGCCACCCGTTGTTGCTGTGCTGCCCGCATCGCCGGTTGCCGGCGGCGGCACGAAGCCGTCACTCGGTGGCGAGGAGCACGCCACGAATGGAGCCAACGAAAGCCCGACTGCAGTTGCGCTTACCCAAAACTTCATGCTGCCACGTGTTTCGCAAACGGGCGGCCGATCACTTTTTCGTAGCCTCGAGCATGCAAGTCGCGTCGTACGCGCCTCAGCGCCAGCGTCAGCGCGGACTCGCCCTCCGGGTCGCGTCAGAGCGTTCTGCCAATGGCGCACGTTTCCGCCTACACGGTGGCGCGTCTTGCCCCCGCTGGAGCGCGGCGCTACTCCCTGCGGGTGAGCGATAGAGACCCCGAAGCGATCGTCGTCCGCGGCGCCCGCGAGCACAATCTCAAAAACGTCACCATTTCCATCCCGAAGAAGAGCCTGGTGGTCATCACGGGCGTCTCGGGCAGCGGCAAATCTTCGCTCGCCTTCGACACGATCTACGCGGAGGGCCAGCGCCGCTACGTGGAGAGCTTGTCCAGCTACGCCCGGCAGTTCCTGGGTCAGATGGACAAGCCCAAGTACGACACGATTCGCGGCCTGTCGCCGACGATTTCCATCGAGCAAAAGACGGCCTCCAGCAACCCGCGCTCCACCGTAGGCACCGTCACCGAGGTGCATGACTATTTGCGCGTTTTGTACGCCAGCATTGGCGTGCAGCACTGCTCGAAGTGCGGGCGGCGCGCGGAGGGTCAATCGGCGCAGCAAATCGTGTCCTCGATCCTCGAGTACCCGAAGGGCACCAAGCTCGTCTTGTATGCCCCCCTCGAGAGGCAGCGTAAAGGCGAGCATCGCGAGCTGCTCGCGGACGCGCGGGGCCGCGGGTTTTCGCGGCTGCGCATCGACGGCAAGGCCGTGACGCTCGACGACTCGCTGCTTGCGCTCGACAAGAAGGCGAAACACGACATCGACTTGGTCGTCGACCGCATCGTGGTCGACTCGAGCGCGCGAGCGCGCATCACCGATTCGGTAGAGATGGGACTACGCGAAGGCAAAGGCGTGATCAGCGTCGCGACGGACAAAGAGGAGCGGGCGTTCAGCGAGCGCGTGGCCTGCCCTCACTGCGAGCTGTCCTTTCCGGAGCTGTCGCCGCTCTCCTTTTCCTTCAACTCGCCGCTCGGGTTTTGCACCGACTGCAATGGCCTCGGCTCACGCCCCGAGATGGATCCCGAGCTGGTCGTGCCCAACCCCGCCCTGTCGATCAAGGACGGCGCGATCACGCCCTGGGCCGCGGCCGCCGCGCGGGGCGAGGGCTGGGTCGCGTCGGAAATCGAGTGGGTGCTGTCGCTCTTCGGCATCGACCCAAAAAAGCCTTGGAACAAGCTGACTCAAGCCCAGCGCGACGCAGTGCTGCTCGGGGGCAAGAAGCGTGGGGAAATCTGGGAAGGTCTCGTCAATCAGCTGATGCGACGCATGAAGAGCACGAGCAGCGAGGACATGAAGCAGTATTATTTACGCTTCTTTTCCAGCAAGCCCTGCCCAGCGTGCGGCGGTGCGCGCCTGCGTCCCGAGAGCCGCGCCGTGAAGATCGCAGGCGAGGGCTTGGACGCGCTCTCGCACAAACGTATCGAAGAGGCGCGCTCTTGGATCGAGAGCGCCGCGCTGAAGGGCGCGGACGCCGAGATCGCCGCTGAGCTCCGGAAAGAGATCAGCTCGCGGCTTGGGTTTTTGGTCAACGTTGGGCTCGGTTACCTGACGCTCGACCGGGCCGCGGCGACGCTCTCCGGCGGGGAAAGCCAGCGCATTCGCTTGGCCTCGCAGATCGGCTCCGAGCTCACGGGCGTCATTTATATTTTGGATGAGCCTTCGATCGGCTTACACCAGCGCGACAACGGCAAATTGCTGACCACGTTGAAGGCCCTCCGCGATGTCGGCAACTCCGTGATCGTCGTCGAGCACGACGAGGAGACGATGACCGAGGCCGACCATTTGATCGACTTCGGTCCGGGCGCAGGCGAGCTCGGCGGCGAGGTCGTGGCCGAGGGCACACCGGCCGCCGTGATGAAGAACCCCAAATCGCTCACGGGCGCGTATTTGTCAGGAAAGCGCCAGATCGCGCTGCCTGCCGAGCGCCGCCCCGGCAACGGCAAAGCGCTCGAAGTGTGCGGCGCCAGCGAGAACAATCTGAAGAACCTCGACGTGCGTTTTCCGCTGGGCACCTTCTTGGCGGTGAGCGGCGTCAGCGGCGCGGGTAAGTCCACGCTGATCAACGGCATCTTGTATCCCGCTTTGTCGCGCGCTCTGCACGACGCGCGGAGCCCGGTCGGCGCTCACGGCAGCATCTTGGGCATCGAGCACATCGACAAAGTGATCGGCATCGATCAACGGCCCATCGGACGCACGCCACGCTCGAACCCGGCCACTTACACCAAGGTCTTCGACTCGATTCGCGAGCTGTATGCGAGCACGGGCGAAGCGCGCGCCTTCGGTTACGACTCGGGGCGGTTTTCCTTCAACGTGAAGGGCGGGCGTTGCGAAACGTGCTCGGGTGACGGCGTGCGCCAAGTCGAGATGCATTTTTTGCCCGATGTCTACGTGACCTGCGAAGAGTGCAATGGTCGTCGCTTCAATGAAGCGACGCTGCGCGTGCTATACAAAGGCAAGAGCATCGCTGACACGCTCGAGATGAGCGTGCGCGAGGGGCTCGAGCACTTCGCCGTGCACACGAACATCAAGCGCGCCCTGCAGACGTTGACCGACGTAGGCCTCGGCTACGTGAAAATCGGGCAGCCGTCGCCCACGCTGTCGGGCGGCGAGGCGCAGCGCATCAAGCTCGCGCGTGAGCTGTCCCGCGTAGGGACCGGCCGCACGCTGTACATCCTGGATGAACCAACGACGGGCCTGCATTTCTCGGACGTGGAGAAATTGCTCGAGGTCTTGTCGCGCTTGGTCGACGCCGGGAACACCGTACTCGTGATCGAGCACAATTTAGACGTGATCGCGCACGCGGACTGGGTGATCGATCTCGGTCCGGAAGGCGGCGGCGCTGGCGGTCAGATCATCGCCGAAGGCACGCCCGAAGCCGTGGCGCGCGTGAAGAAGAGCCACACCGGCCAATACCTGACGCGTGTTCTGGAGCGCGGTCGCGCGCTCTCGAAGCCCAAGAGTACGCCAGCCCGCGGCACCATGCCGGTGCGCACGCGGGCCGCGCGAGCGTAGCTCATGCATCTATTTTTCGATCTCGACGGCACGCTGACCGATTCGCGCCCCGGCATCATGGCCAGCATGCGCCACGCAATGGCTGCCATCGGGCGCGAGTGCCCAACCGACGAAGCCTTGCTGCGCTTCATCGGTCCCCCTACGCACGATGCATTTCGCGAGCTGCTGGGCTCGAGCGACGTAGAGCTGAACACGCGCACGATAGCCATTTATCGCGAACGCTATGCTCGGCTCGGCCTCTTCGAAAACAGTGTTTATCCCGGGGTTTCCGCGGGACTATCGGCGCTCAAGGAGGCGAATTTCTCGCTCTGTGTCGTGACCTCCAAGCCCGAAGTTTTCGCCAAGCGGATCATCGACCACTTCGAGCTCGCTCGATATTTCAAGCGCGTTTACGGGTCCGAGCTGAACGGCGAGCGATCACACAAGGGTGAGCTCATCGCGCACGTGCTTGCAAGCGAAGGTGTGCAGGGCGCGGACGCGTGGATGTTCGGTGACCGCATGCACGACATCCGTGGCGCCCAGCAAAACGCGGTCAGCGCCGCCGGTGTGCTCTGGGGCTACGGCTCCAAACAAGAGCTCACCGAAGCTGGCGCGCAAGCGGTGTACGCATCGATGCCCGAGCTAGTCGGAGCGTTCACCGGACGGGACCTGCTCGCCGTTGACGAGTAGAGTTGTGCCGTGAGTGAGTCGGCTAGCCTCAGCACGGCCGTTGAATTCGCCAAACGCCCAGCGCCCGGATTCAGACTCGCCCTCCCCTGCGACGTGCAATTCGATGTTCAAGTTTAAACTTCAGACTTGAAATGAAACAGGGGGGCCACCGATGAAAAGGGACCGCCGACGCCGGTAGTGGGTCGGATTTTGAACACTGGTTACAACGTCTTCGCCAAGCGCCGCTGAGCCTCGCGAATGCTGCAGCTTAGAGGTGGTTCTTGAAGCGCTCGGGCAGACCGAGACCGAGGTAGGCGTTGGCGTTTCGGAAGCACAGGTCTTTCACCAAATCGCCGAGCAGCTCGCGATCATTCGGGATCAGGCCGCGGCGCACGTCGTGCCCAAGAAGGTTACACAGCAAACGCCGGAAATACTCGTGGCGCGAGTAGGACAGAAAGCTGCGCGAGTCCGTGAGCATGCCCACGAAGCGGGACAAGAGACCCATGTTGGAGAGCGCGTTCAACTGGCGCTCCATGCCTTCGAGCTGATCGAGGAACCACCAGCCACTGCCAAACTGCATTTTACCCGGCACGGAGCCGTCCTGGAAACTGCCAATTAGGGTAGCCAGCACCTCGTTGTCACGCGGGTTCGAGTTGTACAGGATGGTTTTTGCGAGGCGATTGCCGTCATCCAAACGGTCGAGGAAGCGCGCCAGGGAGGCCGCCAAATTGAAATCCCCAATCGAGTCGAAGCCGGTGTCAGGGCCGAGCGAGCGGAATAGCCGCGTGTTGTTGTTGCGCATCGCGCCCAGATGGAATTGCTGCACCCAGCCGCGCTCGTGGTCCAGCAGCGCCATGTCGTGAAGCAACGCGGACTTGAAGCGGAGCGCTTCAGCGGCACCCACTTCCGCGCCCGCGCGAGCGCGCGCAAACGTGGCGCTCACCTCCGTGGGCGAATAGTCGTCCGCATACACCGTGTCGAGGCCATGATCCGAGGCGCGGCAACCGAGCTCGTGAAATGCACGGTGGCGCGCGGAGAGCGCCGACATGAGCTCGGCGTAGCTGCGAATGGTTTGGCCAGAGGCCGCCTCGAGCGAATCCAGCCAGGCGTTGTATGGCACGGGCTGTTCGATACGCAGCGCCTTATCCGGTCGAAATGTCGGATACATGCGAACGCGCGCGGTGTGCGCGCTCTGCGCGTAGCTCTTGTGGTGCTCGAGCGAATCCGCCGGGTCGTCGGTGGTGCACACGACGGCAACCTGAAAATGCTCCAGCAGGCCGCGCGCGTAAAATTCTGGCTTCTTCAGCGAGGCATTGCAGGCATCGAAGATCTCGTTGGCCGAGCCCTCGTTGAGCAGCTTGCCGATGCCGAATGGATTTTTCAGCTCGAGCTGCGTCCAATGAAAGAGCGGATTCCGCAGTGTCCGCGGCACGGTGCTGGCCCAAGCCTGGAACTTCTCGAGATCAGTCGCGTCACCGGTGCACAGTCGCTCGGCGACGCCGTTGGTGCGCATCGCGCGCCATTTGTAGTGATCGCCGTCCAGCCAGACTTCGGTGATGGACCGAAACTGGTGGTTCGTCGCCACGTGCTCGGGCGGAAGGTGGCAGTGGTAGTCGATGATCGGTTGTGGACGCGCGAAGCTCTCGTAAAGATCGCGCGCAGTGTCGGTTTCGAGCAGAAAATGGTCGTCGAACATCGGTCAGAGAGCTTCCGCGGGAGGGTCTAATCAGGAAGTTAATGCGGGCGCCGGGTTCAGCGATCACGAATTTCATTCTGGTCGGCGTCAACTGGCGAATTTCCCGCGAATTTTTCTCCTATCCGCGGATTTGTGGCCGTCTCTTCGAGTGTGGCAATCGCGCCCTTCGGGGTGATCGAAACAGGACTTGCCAGCATTACGTGTCGATGTCGCAACCCTCGCTCGCGATTCGACGCTCGTTCCGTGCCCAGAATTTCGTCGCGTTCAAGCGACGACTACCGGGCGCTTCCCTAGCCGCGCTGGTTTGGCTCGCGCTCGGCTGCTCCGCTGCGGGCACGCCTGCCCCTACCCCGCGCGATTCGGGCGAGAGCGGCGCCCCGGGCGCGGCGGGCAGCAGCACGACCGCAGCAGGCGGCACGACCGACTCCAGTGCGGCAGGGTCGACCGGCGCACCCTCGGCGGGGGCGCCCAGCACGAGCAGCGGCGGCACCAGCAGTGCGGCTGGCAGCGGCGGCGCTGGCGGCGTACCGAGCACAACGGGCAGCGCCGGCTCATCACCGGTGACTGGCGCAGGTGGCCGGTGCGTCACCACGGGCCCCGCCGGTCAAGCCTTCTACGACGACTTCGAGGACGGCGAGTACATGGTCTGCCCGGAATGGATCGACGCCGACCCGACGCTCGGCGGCATGTGGTCAGTCAAGACCGACGGCGACACCAAGGTGCTCGCTCAAAGCGCCGCCGTCAGTGATTGGGTGATCGCAGTATCCGGCGACTACACCCTCACTGACCAAACCGTGGAAGCGCAGGTGAAGTTCACCTCCAGCCCCGGCATGATCGGCATTTTTGCGCGTTTTCATGACGTGGGGAACTTCTACTACTTGTACTTGGACGGCTCGAACATCATCGTCCGGGGCAAGGTCAACAATAGCTCGATCACTTCAGTCAAAGTGAAGACGCCAGCCGTGGAGGGCACTTGGTACACGCTCAAGCTGAGCGTGATCGGCTCCACGCTCACCGGCTATCTGAACGACACCATGATGGTCACCACCACTGACGCCAGCGTGCTCAGCGGCGGCGTGGGCGTCGGCACATCCGACAGCGCCACCGGTGAATTCGACGACGTGACCGTCACCGCGCCGTAACGCCGTAGAAGCGTCGAGTCAGCGACAGCTGGCCTGGGTTTGATGGTCGCACAGCGCGTCGCGTTGCGGCGCAGCCTTCGGCGTTGAATCTC